>JAKSCN010000511.1 GCA_022360595.1 Chromatiales bacterium | reverse complement strand
TTAATTTTTTAAATAGAGTCGATTGGACTCACCTGTTGGATTCATCTGGACACATCTCAAACGCGGAGCATCATGACCAAGCACTACAATACCATCGTCATCGGTAGCGGTCCTGCCGGTGAAGGCGCTGCCATGAAACTGGCCAAATCAAACCACAAAGTGGCCATCATTGAATTGCATGATCAGGTGGGTGGCGGTTGCACCCATTGGGGCACCATCCCCAGTAAGGCGCTACGCCACAATATTCAGCTCCTGGTGGACTACAAAACCAATCCACTGTTTGCCCATACTCTGGAACAGGCCAAGATCGACTACCCGCAACTGCTGAACGCGGCCGATTCGGTCATCCAGGATCAGGTCAGCACCCGATATCGGTACTATGCCCGTAACGATGTGGACGTTATTTTTGGCCGTGCCTCGATGATCGACGCCCACACGGTGAACGTCATCGGCGCCGACCAGGTCGATGAACAGTACACCGCCGACAACATCGTAATCGCAACCGGCTCCACTCCCTACCGCCCGGCGGATGTCGATTTCAGTCATCCTCACATTCTCGATAGCGACACCGTGCTGTCTCTGGAGCACACCCCCAAATCACTTACCATTTATGGCGCCGGTGTAATCGGCTGTGAGTACGCCTCGATCTTCTGTAACCTGGATGTGAAGGTCAATCTCGTAAACACCCGTGATCGTCTGCTCTCTTTTCTGGACGATGAAATCACCGACGCCCTAAGTTATCACCTGCGCAACCAAGGCGTGGTGATTCGCCACAATGAAGAGTACGAGCGTGTCGAAGCAGTTGAAGACGGCGTGGTGCTACACTGTAAATCGGGCAAGAAGTTCAAAACCGATGCCCTGCTCTGGGCCAATGGCCGCTCAGGCAACACGAAGGATATGGGTTTGGAAGCGGTCGGTGTAGAGGTGAACCACCGCGGTCAAATCAACGTCAACAAGAGCTACCAGACCGCTCTGCCCCACATCTACGCCGTTGGCGACGTGGCGGGCCCACCGGGCTTGGCCAGCGCCAGTTATGATCAGGGCCGCTTTGTCGGCGCCCATATCGCCGATGGCCAGTGCGACTGGAGCCTGATTGAAGAGTTTCCCACCGGTATCTATACAAACCCGGAGATCAGCTCCATCGGCAAGACAGAGCGCGAACTGACCGACCAGCAGATCCCCTACGAAGTGGGGCATGCAATGTTCAAGAGTGTCGCCCGCGCCCAGATCACAGGCCACACGGTGGGTATGCTCAAAATCCTGTTCAACCGCGATACCCTGGAGATTCTCGGCATTCACTGTTTTGGTGAGACCGCTGCTGAGATCATCCACATTGGCCAAGCGATCATGTCCCAGGGTGGCGAGGCCAACACACTGCACTACTTCATCGAAACCACCTTCAACTACCCCACAATGGCTGAGGCCTACCGCGTCGCCGCTCTGAACGGTATCAATCGACTGTTCTAGGATCTGTTAACGCTAATCCGATGAATCACCGCCAACGGCCGTTTTTTGAACGTGTGCTGGAAAACCAGCACACGTCTCAGCCTATAATGGTTCATATCTGAATCACAGAGGCTCCCTCCAATGAAACCGCTACTGTTTATGGCTGCGCTAAGCACCACCCTATTAAGTGTCTGCCCCTCTTCTCTTCTAGCTGAACAAACCGAGGCGCAAAAGCTGACCGAAAAAAAAGAGGCGCTTGAGAAAGAAGCCGCACAGATTCGGGCCGATATCGCTGTCGATCAGGAGCGCTTACAGCGCCTCCAACAACAGATTGATGAGTGGCGCGCGAAGAATGGTGCTATCGATAGTCAGCTAATCGATGAGCTGAAAAAGAGCTCAAAGGCACCTCGCTAACAGTGTCACATTTTAGGCTTTTTTATCCTAATTTTTAAATTTTTCAACCCAGGCATGCACTTGGCTCTTTATCCACAATAGCTGTGGATAACATTGTGGAAAGTCATCGGAATAATGCCCGGAACGCCCATGACAAAAGGATGACAATTAAATTGTGTATTTTTTATACAATTCTTATTTTTTATTAAATTTCAACAAGTTAATTAAAGTCAATAGTTCAAATCAAGAAAATCCCCACCATTTCTCTCACCTTAAACAGGCTACCTCCCAGCTTGTGCATATAAACACTTATTTTTCAGATGGTTTTACCTTTTTTTAACCTATTCCCTGCCACATCAGAAGGATTCTTTCCACTACCACTATCTCACAAAGAGATGCCGAACAGATGCTGGCGCCTCAGCCTGCAAATGGTCTTTTCATGAACACGGTAATTATCACCGACAAAAAAGCTGTCATTTGGATTGGACTAGGGCCTGTTGACTATCTGCTCTACTCCACTTCACTTCGCACAGAGCGGTTTCACACGTTACGTTGGCCGAGAGCAGATCCCATCACTAGCCTACCGATAAAGGAACTAAAAATAGCCAAAAGCCGCTTCAATAACGTTGTGCACCCTTAGGTGTTTTTATCCTATTTTTTAAATTATTCAACACAGACACACACTTGGCTCTTTTTCCACAATAGCTGTGGATAACATTGTGGAAAGTCATCGGAATAATGTCTAGAACGCCTATGACAAAAGGATGCTATCTAAATTGTACAATTTTTATACAAATCTTGTTTTTTCTTTATTTTTCAAAATATTATGAGAAGTCAATAGATTGAACGAAGATATTTTTCAACTTTTCTCTCACTTAAAATACAGTGCCGCTCAGCTTGTGCATATAAATACATAATTTTTAGATGGTTTTGCTTTTTAAACCTTTTTCCTGCTTTGCTGGAGGGACTCTTTTCACTACCCTCAACTGACCGGAAAGAGCTAAAATGCTCGCTTTATCTTTCATCACCACTCAACCATGCTCAATCTGGATTTCTGGCAGACCAAACCACTTACCGAACTGACCACTGAAGAGTGGGAGGCACTCTGTGACGGCTGCGCGAAATGTTGCCTGCATCGCTTTGAGGATGAGGATACTTTAGAGATCCAGTTCACCAACATCTGTTGCCGCTACCTGGATCAAGAGAGCTGTCGCTGTGGTGACTATCCAAATCGCTCCGTCAATGTGCCGGAGTGCGTCTCGGTTACCCCGGAGATTCTCCAGGACCCATACTGGCTACCCGAAACCTGCGCCTACCGGCTACTGGCGGAAAAGAAACCTCTGCCAGCCTGGCACCCCTTAGTCTCCGGCGACCCAGACACAGTGTTCAGCTCAGGCAATGCCGTGGCCGGGCTGGTCGTCAGTGAACTGGAGGCGGACGACCCTGAATTTCACCTGATCGACTGGATCAGATAACGTTTGAACTTCCCGTATATACCATGACCACTGAAGAGCAGATCAGCACCATCACCCAATTTCTCGAGGCTACCGGCGCCTGCCTGCGTATTTACGACATCGGCCGACGCGTCACCAAAATAAGCCGCGACAACTTCCTGCAATTTGAGAAGACAGA
>JAKSCN010000232.1 GCA_022360595.1 Chromatiales bacterium | reverse complement strand
TGCCGGGCCGAGGCCACCTTCCAGGCGCATGCCGTGGCAGGAGCCGCAGTCGTGCTTGAGCAGGTGGAGCAGATCGTTTTGGCGCTGCTGATCCGGCTCTGCCATAACAGGGCTGGCTAGGGCAGTGGTCAATGCGATCAACAGGGCGAAAAAAAGTCGTTGCATCTTCAGGATGTCTCTTTCTATCTCGGCACTTTGGCTTAGGTTGCAATCTACAGCAGCGCCTGGTGCTATACATTGACCTCAATCAAATGGTTAAAACGATGGCTATTCAATAAGTTAACTGGGGTAAATTTATCCCTCGAAAACAGGTATGTGCTGTGGTTTATCGGGCTTGAGTCATGCTCCCAGCCGGGTTAGAGAGTGCCTGTTGAGGCCTCTCTAACCCCTTGCGCCGCTTATATATTGAGACCTACTGTGCCAATTTTAGGACGGTTGTGAGAGAAGATGCCGGCCGGTACTTCTACTGGAATCCGCCTCCACCATTTTGCCGTCCAGGTCTACCCCTTTGAGATTGAAGAATTTCACCGGCTCCAGAGTTTCGGCATCAAGAATCACAGTGGTGTTGGGGACGAATGAACCGGCCGCGATATATTTGCCGTTGAATGAGACTGCCAGAGAGGGGCCGGTAAAGCCCACTTGCACGCTGCGGGTGGCCTGCATGGTGTAGAGGTCGACCTTATAGATGCGACCGCCATCGGTTTTGACATAGGCCCAGCGCTTGTTGAGGGGGTGAAAGTCGATGATGTGTGGGGCTCTGTCGACCTCGATCTCGCCAACAATGTCGTGATTGTCGCCGTTGAAGAAAATGACCTTGGCGTTCTCGCCGTCTGAAAAATGTCCTCGGCCCATAACGGCCATCAGGTCATCCATGTTGCGGATCTTGTAGCTGGGCTTGCCGGGGAGGTTCTGCTCATCTTTGACGTAGACTTGCAGTGAGTTTTTGATATCCGCCATATCCCACTTCACCGGTCGCGCGGGTTGACTGGTGATCAGTTCGGCAAGCTGTTCGATCTCTTCTTTGCTTAAGCGGCCATCCCAGGCCGGCATCAGCTTGCCCGCCACGCCTGCGCCAGTAATTGCCTCCAGCGCGATTGAAGGGAAATTGTCGTGACTGGTGCTGTTGAGGGCTTGTCGCCAGGCCCGGTAACTACGATGGAGTACTGATGATTGCCTGAAAACCTTGTCTTCTGTAGGGACAGGAGATGACTACTGTTTGGGTACAGTGGTTTTGGTGATTAGCGGCTCAGGGGGTGAGCGGTAACTGTGAAAGGCGGTGGATCGCCTCGATGATCTGCTCTTGCAGTGATAGGGAAGAGTCCCTTGAAAGTTGAATCGGTAGCTGGATGTTTATGCCCATACAGTCATGACCTGCGTGAACTGAAGCTTGAGCCGTGGGTGGAGAGGTCAGTTTACTGAGAGACACCAATTGAGTTCAATAGGTACAGTGATAAATTCCTGAATGGGTACACTCTAGGGCCTAGTGTTTTGCTGCGGCACTAAAGTGTCGCTGTATAGAAACATATCCAAATGTAAGTGATCGTTATGATGCTGTGTCTTACTGATCTTGTCAGGACTATCAGGGAAGGTGTTAACAGATTCTAGGTTTAATGTAAAAACAGTGATCGGCTTTTTTATTTACAGTCTCGGTCATGATATTGATTATTGTATTCGTTGAAAACAGACGCCTATTACTTAAATGGTATTGGTCTAATAATTACCTGCTTCAACTACCCTGTTATTAAACCAATCATTGTATGTTGGTGTTGAAGTGATCCTGCAATAGTCATCACGATAATGTGTTGATGGTAATCACGCACTGTTGATCGGTTTTCTTGCATCATACTTTCCCCGTGAGTTTTAAGTTTATAGAAGATGCCGTGTTCTGTTATCGGATTGTGGTAATCAAAATTCAGTTGTTGAAGGTGGTGTGACAGCGCTTCCAAGAATAATCGCAGGTGTCGCATTCGCTAAAAGCAAACACCTATTCCTCGGCTTTTATGAAACAGAGAAATAGGTGTTATGAATTTTTAGCCTTTATCTTTTAAAGAAAAACAGGAGTGGTATTTATAGAATGAGAATAGGCTAACCGGGGTGTTGTCTTTTTTGGATAATAACCATCAAAATTTAATCTCTAAAATAAATTTTGACCGCTGGATTTTTTACGCTAAGTAAAAATAATAAATTGTTCCTTTTCTGTCATACCGCTTTTGTGGCCCTTTTATAACCTTTCAGCTCGAGTTTGTTGGTAAAAATCTATTTTGCATATAGCTGTGTCTATGAGGTTATTTTATGAGAAAAAGAAAAGGTATGGCGCCTTCAGCGATGGTGGGTGTTGCTGCATTGATAGGGGCGGGGTTGTCGCCAATCAATGCGGGAGCACACGGTACCATGGAGTACCCCATCAGTCGTGCTTATCAGTGTTATCAGGAGGGGCCGGAAAGTCCCACATCCGCTGCGTGCCAGGCAGCTAAGTCTGTTGGAGGAACGCAGCCTCTGTATGACTGGAATGCAATTTCCCAGTTGGCTGGCGGCAATGATCAAGCTTTTATTCCCGACGGTGAGCTTTGCGGTGGCGGTCAAGAGAAATACAGCGGTTTTAATCTGGCCCGCACCGATTGGGCGAAGACTTCACTGGAAAAAGGGCAACGGGTGGATTTTACTTTTTTAGGTACAGCCCCTCACGCCACAAAACGGTGGGCCTATTTCATTACCAAAGATGGTTATGATCCCTCAAAGCCGCTCGCCTGGAGTGATCTGGAACCCTTGTGTGAGTATGGTCATGTACCTCTGCAGAATGGGCGCTACACAATGAGTTGTGATTTGCCTGACAATAAGTCTGGTAATCACGTTATTTACAATGTTTGGGAGCGCTCTGACAGTACAGAAACTTTCTATACCTGTATGGATGTCTCTATTGGCGATCCAACCGATCCAACCGATCCAACCGATCCAACCGATCCAACCGATCCAACCGATCCAGTTGATCCAGTTGATCCAGTTGATCCAGTTGATCCAGTTGATCCAGTTGATCCAGTTGATCCAGTTGGTATTCCAGCCTTTGATTCGACTGCTGCTTATGCATTGGGTGATCTGGTCTCCAACGCAGGTGGCATATATCGTTGTAAGGTCCCTGGATGGTGTTCTGCCAATTTTTCCGGTGATACTTCCTGGGCCTATGCACCTGGCACCGGTGTGTACTGGTCATTAGCCTGGGAGTTGGTCGAAGATAT
>JAKSCN010000667.1 GCA_022360595.1 Chromatiales bacterium | reverse complement strand
CAGTCTACGGACATTTCGCTGAAGCAATAGAAGCAGGCCTACTTGACCCACTGGAAGTGCTGCCTATTGAGAAGAGTGAATACGCATTTATCGCACAAACACTAGAGCTGGTTAATAGCTGCGAAGAGGGACGATTAAAAACACTTTATGAAGCGCTGGATGAAGCCTACGAGTATGGGCTGCTGAAGTGCATTTTAGCTGCCGAGTGCCACTAGCAACTGGAAGGTTATCTTATGGATAATCAAACATCCAAATAGATTAAGTGCCAACGCATTTCCATGCGTCGGCACTCAACGCTCAATTCTGCGCTACTCTCGCTAGTGCTCTCTTCTGTTCCAAATCAGCTACACGTTGCTCCTGTTTTTCACGCGCTTCTTTCATTTGCTGCTCGCAAGTTTCTTCACTACAGCGCTTGCTGAGTTTCTCAATTGCGGCTTCAGACTCTTCCTGATATCTCAAAACAGCATCATCAAAAAATTTATCACGTGCCTCAGCTGTTTCAAACTCTTCCGGGATCAGGGTAACAGTAATCATGGAAGGGTAATCGTGCATTGCACCGCTACCTGCATCGACAGCGATCCCAATGATCCCTCCCACAAGGATATTTCCTAGTGTCACACCATTAAATTCTGATGACAATATATCCGTGCTATCAAGAAAATTCTCTTTCTTGCAGATGATAGAGATAGCATCTTTATCTCTATCGATTTGAACGGTACCCGGTGTAGGGTTAACGACAGCAATAGTTGCCCCATCACGGCTCAAGGTACAACTTGCACCTTGTGGATGGGTATCAATAGTGACCCCCTGATCATTGCCCTTAACAACAGTGGCACACCCTGAGATCATCATTGTAGAAAAACAAACGGCAGAGATAATTGCCCGATTCCAGTAATTCATATTACTTCCCTTTCATTTTTAGATACGCTAAAACCGCTAGGGAAGTAAAGCCCCAATCCATATTCAGAATATACGCTTAGATCCCTTTCAGTTAATGCCAAGGATATTAAAATCCATCACTTATATAAAGAGAATAATCGTTCTTTCATCGATGATTTTTATCAAACAGCCGCATCCATAGCGTCCCACTTTTACTGAACAAATAGCTAGGCAAACTCACCATCACGAGTACGATATAAAAACTCAAACTGTACATACTGTTGGGGTCATGCTCAGACACCAACTTATAGCCGTACACCACAAGTGCCGAACCCGCAAGCGAAGCACCTATCGCGCTCGCCATAAAAATCACTTGGTGCCGTTCAGAGCTAATCTGTCTAATCTCAACTTTGAGTGGACTGAAGCGCGACAGATAGCGCTTGGCCAATAACGCCGAGCCAATGAACATCACGATATAGACCCCGACAGCTAGAATAGTAACTAGCAGTGAGAAGATATCGACAGAGAGAGCAATCACTATCACCGGCGCAAGCGACAGCAGACCATAAAGAGGAATTCTGCGCTGAAATATCATACCGAACAACAACCCTAACGGCAGACTGCTAAGCACACCAGACACCAAATGCATGATGACAATCTCATAGTCAGGAGAGAACCGATTGATAGTATGCGCCCACTCAGGGAAGCGGGTATTGAAAAGATAGTTGGGCGTAAATGTATGTAGGAATAACGAGACCAGAGTCACTGGCGCAAGCCAGCAGAACTCTTCGATGGTCTGCAGACGAGTAGGCCTTACAAGTAGCTGCTCATCCATAGCAATTCACTCCCTGGAACAATCAAGCGTGCTCGATTGCTGCCATGGGCGACACAGCAGCAACCGAAGTACAACACCTGAAATCAGGCGTCTTTATATTTCTCGTCATCCTCTTTCTGCTTGCGGGAAATCTCAGCATCGCGACGCATATCCCAGACCTCTTTGCGCTCTTCGACGCGTTTTTCCCAAGCATCTTTCTGTTCAGCAACCGTACGCTCGCCGAAGAAGACCTGCTTCATCAAACGCACACCAAACTGCATCAGCGCCACATCCTCTTTTTCAAGAATCTCATAGGTGCTCTCATCGATATTGTAGGTCTTGCGGAACTGCTCGCTCATAACAAAACGACGAAAACGGTCCATATCGTAAGAGGCCATAAAGAAGAGCTGCAGGCTGCTTTCAGGTGGACGGCCAACAGTCGGACCCGCAGATTTCTTTTTCAATATGATCTGCAACCACTCCTTGTTATAACCGTCGTAGTCAACAATACCCAGCTCTTTACGGTATTCATTGATGGTCTGTTTTTTATCTTCAAAGTGGCCTTTACAGTGATCTTCACTAATCAGAAAGTAGTGCGCTTCATCACTGTTTGCATCTTTCGGCTTCATCGCCATATGGCCGAGCGGATAGTAACGACAAGCCGTTGGGCGATTCTCATAGACACTGCAACCCTCATCGGTTACAAACAGACAGGCACCGCTGTCATCGGTGCGCATCTTGATTCCGGGCAGGCCATCCTGATCCATCTGATAGGGTGCCGTGTGCTCTTTGAGAAAATCTGCGCTTGACATGCCCAGATGATCTTTCAGGCGAATCACATCATAAGGCGTTAGAGTCAGGTCGGCTTGTTTACAACAGGCGTTAAAGCAGGAGATGCCTTTGTGACAGCTAAACTGGATCTCAGCACCCAGCTCCAGCTTTTGCGGCACCATATCACTCTGATGCGGCAGATCAAATTTTTCACTCATGGAATAAAACCTCCGAACTCGGGGTCAAGATGCAGGGATTAACTGCTCGGTCAGTAGAATGGGCTCAATTGTACAACATTTGTACAGACATGCACTGAAATTAAAGGATGTTGAGAAAATACCCCTCAATGCAAGGGTGAACTGATGCTATTACCTCAAAACCCTAACGGTATGGCCAAGGACAAAAAAGTCCGGGAGCCTCGCGACTCCCGGACTCTTCAAGTCATCAGACTCTCAAGCAATTACTTGAACAGCTTAGACTTGTCTACCAGATCCTTGTGAGCACGCTTGAAGCATGTCCAGGTCTTGGTGTTTTTGTCGTAAACAGAGTTTACAAAGCACTTCCAGTTCTCTTCATCAACGAAGTTCTTGTCCATGCGATAGTAGAAACCTGGGTAGCGAGACTCTTCACGGAACTGAATGTGTTTCATGTGAGCTTCTGCAGTCAGGATACGGTGGTAGTTTTCCCACGCACGCAGCAGTTCGTGCAGATCTTTTGCACGCATCTTCAGCGCATCTTCCTTCAGCATTTCCAGTTTCTGTTCTGCCAGGTTCAGCATGTGCTCGTTAGTGGTGTAGTAAGTGGCAACACCAGCAACGTACTCATCCATGATCTTCTGCAGACGGAACTGCAACATTTTCGGCGTGATGTAGTTGGGGTTCACGTCGATAGCAGTTGAGTAGTCTTTGAACTCCAGGAAGTTACGGACGGGGCGATAGATCTCTTCGATCAGAGTATCAACGTCGGTGTCCAGCTCAGGAGTGTGGTCCTTGTTATCCATGACGAATTTGACCATGGACTTGGCGCACATACGGCCTTCTGCGTGCGAACCAGAAGAGAATTTGTGACCAGAGGCACCAACACCGTCAGCAGCGGTGAACAGACCCTGTACAGTAGTCATACCACGGTAGCCCCAGTTCCAGCCTTCGGGCAGGTGGCTTGGGATCTTGTCTTTGTCAGCGTGCTCTTCAGAAGTAGGCGCACCAACATCATCAGGACCAGAAGCCCAGATACCGCAGCAGCCGGAGTGAGAACCCAGCAGGTAGGGTTCGGTAGGCATCAGCTCAGAGTTTTTCTTCTCTGGTTCGATATTTTCACCAGCCCAGATACCGCACTGGCCGATACACATATCCAGGAAGTCTTCCCAAGCTTCTGCTTCCAGATGCTTAACTTCGCGAGGAGACAGAGTTTCGCGCAAGTTAGCGAGAGCAGTAACGGTGTCCATCCAGATCGGACCACGACCTTCACGCATCTCTTTCAGCATCAGGTGGTTACGCAGACAAGAAGCAGGAACGGCAGCCTGACCATAGGGAGGATAGTCGTCCAGCATCTCTTTGTTGCGAGTCATGTAAGTCTCGCCGAAAGCGTTGGTAGCCTGAGATTTGAACAGCAGAAACCATGCGCCTACAGGACCGTAACCGTCTTTGAAACGGGTAGGTACGAAGCGGTTTTCCATCATGGTCAGCTCGGCGCCGGCTTCAGCAGCCATCGCGTAGGTAGAACCGGCATTCCATACTGGGTACCAGGCACGACCCTGACCTTCACCCACTGAACGTGGACGGAAGATGTTTACACAGCCACCAGCTACCAGCAGGCAAGCTTTGAATTTGTAAACAAACAGTTTGTGCTCACGAACAGAGAAACCAACGGCACCGGCAACACGGTTGCTGTCGTTCTTGTCGTTCACCAGCTTAACGATGAAAATACGCTCTTGGATGTTATCCATACCCAGAGCTTTCTTAGCAGCTTCAGCAACAATCCACTTGTAGGATTCACCGTTGATCATGATCTGCCATTTACCCGTACGAACGGGCGTAGCGCCGCCCTTCAGAGTACCGGCTTTCTGGCCTT
>JAKSCN010000218.1 GCA_022360595.1 Chromatiales bacterium | reverse complement strand
TTCCTGCGGGCACCAAAGGCGTTGCAAAAAAGTGGTGGAATATCGGGATTCGCATCGAAGATGATGTGGTCGTGACCAAAGACGGTTGTGATGTGTTGAGTAAAGATGTACCCAAGAGTGTCGCGGAGATCGAGGCACTGATGGCAACCAAACGTTAGGCGCTTGGGGAAGGATGAATAGATTGCCATGAACAGAGAGTTTGATCTGATTGTCGTGGGTGGCGGCATGGTTGGCGCCAGTCTGGCGCGGGCATTGACCGACACCGGGTTGACTATCGCCGTGATTGAAGCGGCGTCGCTGCAGCAAGCAGAGCAGCCCAGTTACGATGATCGAGCGATCGCCTTAGCCTACGGCACCCGTTTGATACTGGAAGGCATCGGTGCGTGGCCGGCATTGGCGGTGGCTGCTGAACCGATTCGCCATATTCATGTCTCTGATCGTGGTCATTTTGGTTTTGCTCGTCTGGATCATAAAGACCACGGCGTAGAGGCTCTTGGTTACGTTGCTACCGGTCGTGCGTTGGGCCAGGCTCTGTTTCAGGGGTTGGACCAGCTATCTCACGTCACGCTTTTTTGTCCGGCCAGGCTGGTTGATTTCTCAGTGGATGAGCAGCGGGCAGAAGTTCAGGTCGAGTGTGATGGTGAAATGCTCACGCTTAATGCCAAACTGTTGGTAGCTGCCGATGGTGCCCGTTCGATGGTACGGGAGCGACTCGGTATTGATGTGCGTGAGTGGGCTTATGGGCAGACTGCGGTGATCAGTAATCTGATCCCAGGTGTTGAGCCTGAAGGTGTTGCTTATGAGCGCTTCACCGATGCCGGTCCGATGGCGATGCTGCCACTGACTGAGGGGCGCTACGGTTTAGTCTGGACTGTTCATGATGAAGACGCCGAACATGTGACCGCTCTAACTGATAGGCAGTTTCTTGCCAGAGTTCAGGAGCGTTTTGGTTATCGGTTGGGGCGTTTTCAGCGTGCGGGAGTACGCTCTGCTTATCCATTGAAGTTGTTACAGGCGAAAGAACACGTGCGTTCACGTGTGGCGTTGATCGGCAATGCGGCCCATGCTGTGCATCCGATTACCGGGCAAGGCTTTAATTTGGGTATTCGTGATGTAGCTGTGTTGGCTGATGTGTTGGTTGATGCCCAGCAGGTCGCTGCTGATATCGGTGCGCCCGGTGTGCTGGAAAATTATGCGAAATGGCGTAAGCGGGATCAGCAGGCGGTGGCGATGATGACTGATGGATTGGTCAGGCTATTCACCAATCCGCTATTACCGATCAGAGTGGCGCGTAATCTTGGCATGGTGGCCTTGGATATGACGCCGGGTGTTAAGCAGTTTGTGACTCGTCAGTTCATGGGGATGCATGGTCGTTTACCGAAGTTGTCCCGAGGAGTAGAGCTTGGCTGAACAGAGTAATCAGATTCAGTGCGATGTGTTGGTCGCCGGTGGGGGCATGGTGGGCGCAGCGCTCGCTTGCGCTTTGGCAGAGCGGCAGTTCAGTGTCGTGGTCGTTGAGCTGAAAGAGCCTGCCCATGACTGGCCGGGAGATGAGGTTGATCTACGTGTCTCTGCGCTGACCCGGGCATCGGAACAGATACTACGCAACCTGGGCGTTTGGGAACGCATGGCTGAGTTGCGTATCAGCCCCTACCGGGAGATGCTTGTCTGGGATGCCGGGGGGCGCGGCAGCATCCACTTCGATGCGGCGGAGATTGGCGAACCCGATCTGGGGCATATTGTTGAAAACCGTATTACCCAGTTGGCGCTTTGGGAAAAACTGGGTGCTTTGGAGTCTGTCCAACGCATATGTCCCGATTCCATCAGCTCAATGGATACCGCTGAATCAGGCTGTCGGGTTGTATTGAAAAGTGGTGTGAAGATTGAGGCTGCTTTGGTGGTGGGTGCAGAAGGGGCTAAATCGTCCGTGCGGGACATAGCGGCCATTACATCGAGCGGTTGGGCTTATGATCAGCATGCCATTGTGGCTACCATTTGGCCTGAACAGCATCATGGCGATGTGGCGCGTCAGCGTTTTATGCCCCAGGGCCCCCTGGCTTTTCTACCAATCGATAACGGATGTTGTTCGATTGTCTGGTCCACCTCACCTCAAGAAGCTGAACAGCTTATGGCCCTGGATGATGAGAGTTTCTGTAAGGCGTTGACTCAGGCCAGTGAGCGAATGTTGGGGGATGTCACTCGTGTCGGACCGCGTGGGGTATTTCCGCTCAGGCTGCGTAATGCCGATCACTACGTGAAGCCTGGCTTGGCTTTGGTGGGTGATGCGGCGCACGGTATCCACCCTCTGGCAGGGCAGGGAGTAAATCTCGGTTTTCTGGATGCAGCCGCCCTTGTTGATGTCCTGGTGGAAGCCCGTGAGCACGGGCGTGCCTTAAGTAGCATGGCTACCTTGCGCCGTTACGAGCGTGCACGTAAAGGGGCTAATATCGCTATGCTGGGTGCGATGGATGGCTTCAAACGTCTGTTCAGCAACAGGAATCTCCCGCTTGCGCTATTGCGTAATCTCGGACTCAGCCTGGCTGACGCCGCTGGCCCGATCAAGCAGCTTATTACAAGACGGGCACTGGGATTGGTCGGGGAGTTGCCCAAATTGGCGCGCAGGGGTGGCTGGTAGTCTTGGGGAAATTCCCTCTTGGCATTCCGTGAGTGGGCCGGTATAGTCCCAATTTCGACTTGTACCCCTGTGGGAGAGACCGGTGTTATCACCGGCGCCGAAGGCGCAAACCGTCCGGAATCGCTCAGGCAAAAGGACCGCAGGGTGGGGAAGTGTTTCCCGGGTCGACTCTGGAGAGCGGTCATGTAGACCCACCGAAGGGGCAGAGGTTGCAGCCATAGGCGCAACATCAAACTCTCAGGTTTTGGACAGAGGGGCGGCGCAGGGCAGTTATGTCTTGCGCCGCCCTTTTTGTTTTGAGTGCGACTACAATTGCATAGTGTTATCAGGTCTTTGTATCAAAGCGGTCATCTTTTATGGCTAGACTGAATAGTGCACTAACTTGAATAGGCCGCACTCCTTGGAAGCAGAGGAATGCCCATGGGAAACAGAACAGTCCTTTTTGATGCCCACAATGCGATGGGTGCACGTATTGTCCCTTTTGGCGGCTGGGATATGCCGCTGCATTATGGTTCACAGTTGGAAGAGCATCATGCCGTGCGTCGTGACGCGGGTATGTTCGATGTCTCGCACATGACCGTTGTGGATCTTACTGGTGAGCGGGTGCGCGCCTTCTTGCAATATCTACTGGCCAATGATGTGGCGCGCCTGCAAGAGCCCGGCAAGGCACTCTATAGCTGTATGCTGAATCCGCAAGGCGGCGTGATTGATGACCTTATCGTCTACTTCATGCGAGATGACTGGTTCAGAATGGTGGTCAACGCGGGCACAACCGAAAAAGATCTCGCCTGGCTAAATGAGCAGGCGCCAGCCTATGGTGTCACTGTTAAGCCGCGTAGTGAGTTGGCCATGGTGGCGGTGCAGGGACCGAATGCCCGCGCCAAGGCGATACCCCTATTACCAGCCGCTGTGCAGGATGTCGCTTCAAATTTGGGGATATTCAAAGCGGTGGGTGATGGTGAGTGGTTTGTCGCCCGTACCGGTTACACGGGTGAGGATGGCTTCGAGGTGATGCTGCCTGAAGCTGAGGCGTCCAACTTCTGGAATGCACTGGCGGATGCTGGTGTTGCTCCTTGCGGTCTTGGCGCTCGTGATACCCTGCGCCTGGAGGCGGGAATGAACCTCTATGGCTCTGATATGGATGAAGAGACTTCGCCGTTGGAGGCGGGGCTCAATTGGACCATTGCCTGGGAGCCGGCCGGGCGTGAATTCATCGGGCGCAATGCTATAGAGCCTAAACGGGGCAGTGCCGACAATCGGCGCTTTGTCGGTCTGGTGCTGCTGGAACGTGGTGTATTGCGTAACCACCTTAAAGTATTCTCAGGCGATGAGGAGATCGGTGAGATCACCTCGGGTGGTTTCTCGCCGACACTGGAGCGCTCTATTGCGTTGGCGCGGGTCAGTTCAACCATTGGCGACGAGTGTCTGGTTGAGGTTCGTGGCAAACGCCTGCGTGCACAGGTGGTGAAACCGCCTTTCGCCCGTCAGGGTAAAGCGCAGATCGATTTATAAACTTATGCCAAGAGGCATGCACTAATCCATAATAGAAACAGCGAATAGGAACAGTGATATGAGTAATGTACCGAGCGAGCTGAAATATACCAAGTCCCATGAATGGATTCGCGATGAGGGTGACGGTACGGTAACCGTGGGCATCACGGACCATGCACAGGAGCTGCTGGGTGATCTGGTGTTTGTTGAGTTACCAGAAGTGGGTGAGGATGTGACAGCCGGTAGCGAATGCGCTGTGGTTGAGTCGGTGAAGGCCGCATCTGATGTCTATAGCCCTGTGTCTGGTGAAGTAACAGCATCGAATGAAGCGTTGGCAGATGCCCCAGAGACTGTTAACCAGGACGCCTTCGGTGAAGGCTGGATCTTTAAAGTCAAACTGGCGGATGCCGCCCAGTTGGATGAGCTGCTCGATGCTGAGGCTTACAGCGAAGTGGTCGAGTCCGAGGCACACTGATTGATTGGCTAACGCCATTACTATTTAGGTTTTTTTGCTTATGCCGTTTATCCCCCACACCGAAGCGGAGATCCGCGACATGCTGGAGACCATTGGCGTCACCAGTATCGATGAGCTGTTTGATGAAGTGCCGGACAACCTGCGTTGTCAGGCGCTGAACGATGTTCCGGAGGCGATGTCGGAGCTGGAGATCAGCCAATTGATGGATCGCCGCGCCCGTGAAGATGGACAGGCGAGCTGCTTTATCGGCGCTGGCGCTTATGATCACCATATCCCGGCGGCGGTTTGGGCGATCGCCACTCGTGGTGAGTTCTATAGCGCTTATACACCTTACCAGGCGGAGGCGAGTCAGGGTACTCTGCAACTGCTCTATGAATACCAGTCGATGATGACGGCACTGACCGCGATGGATGTCTCCAACGCCTCACTCTATGACGGTGCTTCGGCGCTGGCCGAGGCGGTATTGATGGCGGTACGGGGTAATCGTAAATCGAAATCGAAGCGTATTCTAATGCCGCGCACCCTGCATCCTGCTTATCGGCAAGTGGTGGTCAATATCGTCAAAAATCAGGGAATCGAGCTGGTTGAACTTCCCTTTGATCAGGCGACGGGCGGCACCGATATGGCCGCTCTGGAAGGACATGCCGGTGAAGACTTTACTGCGCTGGTCATTCCTCAGCCTAACTTCTTCGGTGTCCTGGAAGATGTTGATGCCCTGACCGATTGGGCTCATGCCAATAAGATGTTGGCGATTGCTGTGGTCAATCCGGTTGCACTGGCGCTGCTCAACCCGCCGGGAGAGTGGGGCGAGAAGGGGGCGGATATTGTCTGTGGTGAGGGCCAGCCGCTGGGGGCACCGCTCTCATCTGGTGGTCCCTATTTCGGTTTTCTCTGCTGTACCCAGGCGCTGGTGCGTCAGATGCCGGGGCGAATAATCGGGAAAACAGTCGATCTTGATGGCAAGGTGGGTTTCGCGCTGACCCTGCAGGCGCGCGAACAGCATATTCGTCGCTCGAAGGCGACGTCGAACATCTGTACCAACCAGGGTCTGATGGTGACTGCAGCGACGATCCATATGGCGCTGCTGGGTAGTGAGGGGCTTGAAAGGGTGGCAGCAGCCTCCCATAGCAACACCAAAAAGCTGGTTCAGATGCTGCAGCGCATTAATGGGGTTGAAGTTATCTTCTCAAACCCTTATTTTCATGAGGTCGTTATACGACTACCCGCACCAGTTAAAGATGTGCTGCGTTCATTGGCGGCACACAATGTTCTCGGTGGTTTCGATCTGGGTCAGGATTATCCTGAGCTGGACGAGGCTCTTTTGGTCTGTGCAACTGAAAAGCGCACCGAACAAGAGATGGAGAATTTTGCTCAGAAACTGGAGCGGATAATCAGTCTGCAAGGTGGTGTCACCTGCAAGCTGGTGCCTAAAGAATAAACCTAAATATCACGCCGGCTAAGAATAGCCGGTTCTATCTTTCAGGAGAATACAATGGCTGAAATCGCCCTTCAAGGTAACCCCTGCAACACTAGCGGAGAGCTGCCCGCTGTCGGTTCAACTGCACCCGACTTTTCACTGGTCAATGGTGACCTGGCGGACATTTCCCTGGCTACCTATGCTGGTAAGAAGAAGCTGCTGAATATCGTGCCCAGCCTGGATACGCCGGTCTGCGCCACTTCCACTCAGAAGTTCAATGCTGCAATGGGTGACAAAGCCAACGCAGTGGCACTGGTAATCTCTGCTGACCTGCCGTTTGCCCAGGGTCGCTTTTGCGGTGCTGAAGGCATTGAAAATGTCATCTCTCTCTCCATGATGCGTAGCCGCAACTTTGCCAAAGACTACGGCATACTGATTACCGATGGTCCACTGGCTGGCCTGACAGGTCGCGCGGTCGTGGTTCTGGATGAAGATAACAAAGTGGTTTACACCCAGTTGGTGCCTGAAATCACTGAAGAGCCCGATTACGATGCTGCGTTGGCGGCTCTGGGCTAAGAGGAACAGAGAGCGGTCTGGTTCACCGGTGTGAATCAGACCCGGCCAGGGATGGCCCGAACCTAATCCAACAGTGCCCGATAGAAGGGCGACAGGTGTCGTATGCTGATATTTGAACAGTCCAAAGCGGGTCGCCGGGCGGTTGCCCAAGCGCCGCTGGATAAAGCGGATGTTTCCGATATCCCCGAGCAGTTTCGTCGTAAAAAACCGGCGGCGTTACCGGAAGTCTCTGAGATGCAGGTAGTGCGTCACTACACGCGTCTCTCTCAGCGCAACTTCTCTATCGACACCGAGTTCTATCCTTTGGGTTCTTGTACGATGAAGTACAATCCTCGGGGCTCCAATGCTTTGGCGATGCTGCCGGGCTTCCTTGGCCGCCACCCCTCTGCGCCGGAGAGCCATAGCCAAGGCTTCATGGCCTGCATGTATGACCTGCAGCAGATCCTTAAAGAGGTGACCGGTATGCAGCAGGTTTCGCTGACACCTGCCGCCGGTGCCCAGGGTGAGTTTGCTGGCGTGGCGATGATCAAGGCGTATCATGACGCCCGTAATGATACGGCGCGCAACGAGATTCTGGTGCCCGATGCAGCGCACGGTACCAATCCTGCGTCGGCGGTGATGTGCGGTTATCAGGTGCGCGAGATCCCCACCGGCCCCGATGGCGATGTGGATGTGGAGGCGTTGCGCAAAGTGGTAGGTCCACAGACCGCCGGCATCATGCTCACCAACCCCTCCACGGTCGGTGTGTTCGAGCGCCGAATCGAGGAGATCGCCAAACTGGTACACGAAGCTGGCGGACTGCTCTATTACGATGGCGCCAATCTGAACGCTATTCTCGGTAAGGTCCGCCCCGGCGATATGGGGTTCGATGTGATTCATATGAATCTGCACAAGACCTTCTCCACCCCGCATGGTGGCGGTGGCCCAGGTGCTGGTCCCGTGGGTGTGAGCGAGCGATTAATACCTTATCTGCCGGTGCCGATGGTTGATCATGATGGTGATAAATATATCTGGCTCACCGAAGAAGAGTGTCCTGATACCATTGGTCGCCTCTCCGCTTTCGCCGGTAATGCAGGGGTGCTGCTGCGCGCCTATATCTATGCCCGTATGCTTGGCAAGGGCGGCATGTCCCGCGTGGCTGAGTACTCCACATTGAATGCCAACTACATGTTAAAGCGGATGCAGGAAGCCGGTTTTGAAGCGGCTTATCCGGACCGGCGTGCCACCCATGAGTTCATCATCACCCTGCGCAAACAGGCAAAAGAGCTGGATGTGAATACCATGGATTTTGCTAAGCGCCTACTCGACTATGGTATGCATGCGCCGACCACTTACTTTCCACTGCTGGTACCCGAGTGCCTGTTGATCGAACCGACCGAGACTGAAGACAAAGAGACGCTGGACGCCTTTATCGACGCCATGATCGCTATCCAGGCCGAGGCCGAGAGTGATCCGGAGCAGGTGAAGGGTGCACCCTATTCGCTGCCGGTCAGACGTCTGGACGATGTCAAGGCGGCGCGCGAACTGGATCTGAAGTGGACGCCTGATACCCATTAATTCACCGAGTAGGTTCAATCGCAGATGGCTAACCAAAACGCCAAGGGGCTGAAGCGCCTGGTTAATGCCTTTTTCTATTCAGTGGCAGGCTTTCGGGCCTGCTTCCATCATGAGGAGGCATTTCGCCAAGAGGTCTTTGCGCTGATCGTGATGATTCCCCTTGGGCTCTGGCTCGGTGATACGGGTGTTGAGCGTGCTCTGCTGGTGGCCAGTCTGCTGCTGGTGCCACTCACTGAACTTCTTAATTCAGCCATTGAAGCGGCCATCGACCGTTTCGGTGGCGAACTGCATGAACTGTCTGGCCGCGCCAAGGATATCGGCTCGGCAGCAGTCTTTTTATCTATTGTTATAGCTGCTACCGTCTGGTTTCTGGTGCTTGTGCCTCTACCG
>JAKSCN010000642.1 GCA_022360595.1 Chromatiales bacterium | reverse complement strand
GTTCTTATTCAATACACGGAAAGTACGAATACCCTTGTTCAGCTCATCCATCATGGCAACGTGAGCAGCGGCAGAAGCACGGGCGTCAGTATCTTGCAGAGCGATGGTGGCGGTACCAGCGATAGCGGCCAGGATAGCAACTACAACCAACAGCTCGAGAAGGGTGAAACCGCCCTGTTTACGCTTGGCCTGCAGTTTGGAAACGCGTTTGGCCAGTTTGTTGTCTTCGATGCTCGCAGCGTCGATACGATCAAATTGCTTCAAGATTTTTTTCATGTTCATTTCAATTTTCTCCAGTTAGGCGCACTACCCCACCTAGGGGACTTGCAGCCCTAATAAGATATTCACTACAGTTGAGGCGTTGGACGACCCATACGTATAAACGCCAGATCGGTACGGCCTCACGCCGTCACCGGAGAAAAACGGCCGCTCAGGCATTTACCTGCCGCGGCACACCCACTCATGTTGGTGGGAAGGGCTTCCATGCCCCAGAGGGGTTAGCCGAACCAATTCCATGGTTCAACTATCACACCGGTAGAGGTTGGGATTTTACCGATGTGCATGCTCTCAAAAGCCTAGGCCCGCATCGCTATCGCGTCCTCTGACGCGCGCTCCACATCGTTCTTGAAATCCACGATATAGCGATACTGCCTACCACAATGAATGATGATCTCCTTCTGCCCCCGACGGAGAATCTTCATCTCTACCCGCATATCGGCATAACCGTCGTGCGAGAACAACTCACCATAGAGTTGAGCGAACTTATTCAGTACATCTTGGTTGGTCGCGTTTTCCGCAGCCATAGTCTCTTTTCCCATTGCTCCATCAACCACGGGATTCCCCTATATGCTTTCGGGGTTACCCTTAATTTGTGGATCTAGAGTATCAAACATTTTTTCTTATTGCAACTGATTATCATTTGTAAATGATATTTATTTGTACACCTTGGGTAGACTGTGATGGTTTTCACCCTCTTGAAAAGTGCTTCGACATTCAAACCCATAAACCTTGACACGTCGAAGTCAGTCAGAGCCTATCAGCACCGACTGAAAGGGCCCCAGCGGCCCAGGGCCTGTAACTCACAATCACTAGCCCGGCAGCCCATCCGCCCGTGCAGTGGTCAGCATGCCGCGAAAGTGAATCAAGTAGAGCAGAAAGCCCACACACCAGCATAAAGCCGACACCCCATAGCCAACCGGCTGAGTAAACTCCCCGCCCAGCCAAGGGGGAGCCACCCGAGCAAGAGCCGCCAGGACTAATACGACAAACGCTCCCTTGATCATCGGGTGTGTACTCAGATCCCGCCCCGTGTGGCGCAAGCCGGCAATCACC
>JAKSCN010000190.1 GCA_022360595.1 Chromatiales bacterium | reverse complement strand
CTGGAGTCGGGTGGTCCCATCACCAGCATGCTGTGTGGTTTCTTTGAATTTCAGAGCAAGGCGGCATGGCCGCTACTCGACGGGCTGCCCGATGCCATCGTATTGGATCTGCAGGAAGCCGGACGGGTAATGGGGACCTCCTCGTTGATTCAGCTGATCGTCAGTGAGCTGGAGAGTGCTGGTCCGGGTGCGGATGCTGCTGTGAACCAACTCGCTTATGTGCTGTTCATTCACGTGTTGCGTGCGGAGATGCGACGGGGTCTGAGTCGCGGGCTGCTGTGCGCGCTGTCCGAGCCAAAGATCGGCCGAGCGTTGAACATGATTCACGCCGATCCGACGGCTGAGTGGACGCTCGAGACACTGGCAATGAAGGCAGGGATGAGCCGTTCAACGTTTGCCGGACGCTTCAAGCAGCTTATTGGAATAACGCCTATGCGCTACATCACGGAGTGGCGCATGCAAGAGGCGGTGGATCTGCTGCAAACCACCGAGCTTTCGATCGCGACCATTGGGGAGAGGTGCGGGTATACGTCTGAGGTTGCCTTTCGAAAAGCCTTCCGCAGTGTGGTTGGTGTGCCGCCCGGGCAGTATAGGCGTGCCGGTCGATCATCCTCTTAGAAAAGGTATTCAATGAAAAATCAATGACCGAAAGCTTATTGCCAACTGATGAACAGTGAACGCTTTTTTACAGCCGGTTCAGAAGATTTATCTAAGGCCTGTTAATACTAATTTGATCAACTGCTTTTCATAAAGCGGTGATTGCGCATCCGAGCCTGTGGGGCGGTTATATCAGATATCGGTTTGGTAAATGAGAAGGTGTTAGTGGGTTGTTGTGGCCTGGAAAAATGTCTGAATGATTCCCAACCTGGATAAGGTGATAGCTAGGCGCCAATTGTGACTGGATTTAACCTGTGGAGAATTGACTCAAAAATCTTCCACTACACTTTTTAAGGCATCACTGCTGGTTCAGCTAAAGAGAGGAGTGTGAACATGCCCTACGTCAATATAAAGATTACCCGTGAAGGCGGTACGACATCTGAACAGAAGGCGGAGCTCATTCATGGTGTCACCGATCTACTGGTAAAGGTGTTGGGGAAATCCCCGGCGACCACGGTTGTGGTCATCGATGAAGTCGAGATGGAAAACTGGGGCATCGGTGGACTGCCGGTAGAGGAGTACCGTAAGAAGGCCGGGGCTGACACTACTTAGGGCTTGTTTACACTAATACATCTCCTCCATTGCCGTAGAGAAGGGAGTGGGGGGGCTTTTCCCAATAGGTAATCGGTAGCGAACCCACACCCGTTTGTCCTTTATCTAATCCAGCCT
>JAKSCN010000514.1 GCA_022360595.1 Chromatiales bacterium | reverse complement strand
CAACAGTATCTTGGGCTCTCTACCCCGAGCTATCTCCACCTGCCGCTGGTAATCAATGATGAGGGGAAAAAGCTGAGCAAGCAGGACGGGGCGCGTCCTGTTGACGCCTCCGACCCATTACCAGCTCTAATAGACGCATATAAATTCCTGGGACAACAATCTTCAGCATATCCTGCTAACCTTGAAGAGTTCTGGACGATGGCCAGAGCTGAGTGGGATCTCAGTCTGGTACCAGGGCCTAAATAGACATAGACATTCCCCGGCGATCCCCTATTATTGACGTTTACGTTAAGGTAAAGGGGAGAGTTCTGAATGAGAGTCAGCGAAGCACTCAAGGCACGCAAATCGACCCGTGCATATCTCAATAAGCCCGTGGAGCAAGAGAAGATCGAACGTGTTCTGAATGCCGCCCGCCACGCCCCTTCCGGGGTTAACACGCAGCCCTGGCAGGTTGCCGTAGTCACCGGCAGCAAAAAAGAGGCGCTCTGTGCTGCGATGGAAAACACCTTCAGAGCGGGCAACAAAGGCACCATGGACTACCAGTACTACCCGCTGGAGTGGCAGGGAATCTACAAGGATCGCCGCAAAGCCTGTGGGTTGCAGCTCTACTCCACCCTACAGATCAGCCGTGAAGATAAAGAGCGTCAATTGGATCAATGGGCAGCCAACTATCGCGGCTTCGATGCGCCGGTGATCCTGTTCTTTTTCATGGATCGCATTATGGAGACCGGCTCTATCTTCGACTACGGCATGTTCTATCAATCGGTCATGCTCGCCGCAATGGAAGAAGGCCTTGCCACCTGCCCTCAAGCTGCGCTGGCGGAATACCCGGAGCTGGTCAAAGAGTCGCTGGGCTACTCTGACGACACCTTACTACTGTGCGGCATGGCCCTTGGCTACGAAGATACCGGAGCGCTGGTCAACAGCTACCGCACACCGCGTGAAGAGATTCATCAGTTCACCCGGTTTTTCGATTAGGCCCTAGTGTTAACAGACCCAGGATAAACAGCAGACATAAAAAAGCGGGCACCAGGCCCGCTTTCACCCTTGCAGAAAATCTGCTCGTTTAGAGTGCATCCGCCAACTCAGGAAGCACATCAAACAGATCGGCAACCAAGCCGTAGTCTGCCACTTGGAAAATTGGCGCATCTTCATCCTTGTTGATGGCGACAATCACCTTACTCTCTTTCATACCGGCCAGATGCTGGATGGCACCGGAAATGCCAACCGCGATATACAGATCAGGCGCAACGATTTTGCCGGTCTGGCCAACTTGATAATCGTTAGGCACAAACCCCGCATCGACCGCCGCACGTGAGGCGCCGATAGCGGCATTGAGCTTGTCAGCCACCTTCTCCAGCAGCGCGAAGTTCTCACCGCTGCCCATACCGCGGCCGCCTGAGATCACCACCTGCGCACTGGTCAGCTCTGGCCGTTCGGAAACGGTCAGCTCCTGGCCCACAAAGCTGGAGACACCCGCATCATCCGCAGCGGTCAGATCAACTTTCTCAGCACTGCCACCCTCTGCACTGGCTGCATCGAAGGCAGTCCCACGTACGGTGATTACTTTGACTGCATCACTGCTCTGAACCGTGGCCATTGCGTTACCGGCATAGATGGGGCGGATAAAGGTATCGCTGGATTCAACCGCAACGATATCGCTGATCTGCGCCACATCCAGAAGTGCTGCAACCCGTGGCATCAGGTTTTTACCGAAAGTCGTTGCCGGCGCCAGAATATGGGTAAAACCTTCGGCTTGGCCAACAATCAGCGTGCTCAGGTTCTCAGCCAGCGCATGGGCATACTGAGGCGCATCGGCCACCAGCACTTTACTGACGCCAGCGACTGCTGCGGCCGCATCGGCTACAGCACCGCAATTCTCACCGGCAATCAGCACTTGGATATCACCACCCAACTGGTTCGCGGCGGCAATGGTGTTGAGTGTAGCGCCCTTCAGTTGGGCATTATCGTGTTCGGCTATAACAAGAATACTCATCAGATCACCTTCGCTTCGTTACGCAGTTTATCCACCAGTTCGGCCACTGACGCCACCTTAATGCCTGCCTGACGCTGGGCCGGCTCGGTCACTTTCAGGGTGGTCAATGTTGGGGTGATATCGATACCGGTATCGGCAATAGCAATCACATCCAGCGGTTTCTTCTTCGCCTTCATGATATTCGGCAGTTTGGCGTAACGCGGTTCGTTCAGGCGCAGATCAGTGGTGATCACCGCCGGGACATTCAATTTGATGGTTTCAAGCCCGCCATCGATCTCACGGGTAACATCAACACTGCCCTCACTCAGCTCAACCTTGGAGGCGAAGGTACCCTGGGGCCAGCCCAGCAGCGCAGCCAGCATCTGACCGGTCTGGTTGCTGTCATCATCGATCGCCTGTTTACCCAGCAACAGCAGATCGGGGCTCTCTTTTTCAGCCACCTGTTTCAGCAGCTTGGCCACTGCCAGCGGCTGCACTTCGTCTTCAGTCTCGATCAGAATACCGCGATCGGCACCGAGAGCGAGTGCACTACGGATAGTCTCCTGTGCCTGCTTGGGACCGATGGAGACCACGACCACCTCATCAGCTTTACCAGCCTCTTTGATGCGCACCGCCTCCTCAACGGCAATCTCATCGAAAGGGTTCATGGACATCTTCACGTTAGCGGTTTCAACGCCTGTCTGATCCGCCTTGACGCGAATCTTCACGTTGTAGTCGACAACGCGTTTGACTGCGACCAGTACTTTCATAATTCACCTTTGGTTTCAGTTACCAGAGCCAAAATCCACGGCTGAAACGGGGTAGTTTCAGTGCCATTCATAGCTTGGGCAACACTATAGTATTAGCGGCGCTTGCGATCCAAAAAAAGCGTCTGTTATTGTCAATTTAGTTCATTCTAAAATACGCAAGTATTGGTATTACAAGCAAATTGACCGATTCGTAGAGCTCAGTATAATGACGTTAACGTAAACGTCAACACAGAACATTTTCACCCGGTTTTACCGCCGGCTACATCTACTGGAACAAGCGGAAGCAGAGTCAGGCAAATTGCCTGTCACAGATACCACCAAAGTAACTGGGGGTATTGCATAATATCCGTACGAACCACTAGCAAAGAGAGGAGTACATCGTGGAACGCGAAGCGATGGAGTTTGATGTAGTGATTGTCGGTGCCGGCCCTTCAGGGCTGAGCGCGGCCATTCGTCTTGCACAACTGAGTCAGGAAAAAGAGAAAGAGCTGACCATCTGTGTCGTGGAGAAAGGCTCCGAAGTGGGCGCCCATATTCTCTCCGGCGCAATACTCGAGCCACGCACACTCAACGAGCTGATCCCCGACTGGAAAGAGCGTGGCGCGCCACTCAACACACCGGCTAGTGACGACAGTTTTCAGTATCTCACGGCTGAGAAGTCCTACTCCATGCCCACCCCGCCCCAGATGCACAATGACGGCAACTACATCATCAGTCTGGGCAACTTCTGCCGCTGGCTGGGTGAGCAGGCCGAGGAGCTGGGCATCGAGATCTTCCCCGGCTTTGCCGCTGCTGAAGTGCTTTACGATGAGGATGGCAGTGTACGAGGTATCGCCACCGGCGATATGGGCATCACCCGCGAGGGCGAACCCGGCCCCAACCACGAGCCCGGTATCGAACTGCTGGCCCGTCAGGTGATCTTTGCGGAGGGCTGTCGCGGCTCGCTGACCAAAGAGCTGGAGCAGAAATTCAACCTGCGTGATGGTATTGATCCACAGACTTATGGCATTGGTATCAAAGAGTTATGGGAAATTTCTCCTGAAAAACATCAAGAAGGAAAGGTGCTGCACACAATTGGCTGGCCGCTGGATAGCGCCACCTATGGCGGCTCTTTTCTTTACCACCTCTCAGAGAACCAAGTGGTTGTCGGCTTTGTGGTGGGGCTCGATTACAAGAACCCACATCTCAGTCCGTATGAAGAGTTTCAACGGTTTAAGAACCACCCCGAAATCCGTCCGCTATTTGAAGGTGGCCGCCGCATCAGCTACGGCGCCCGCGCACTCTCCGAAGGCGGTTTCCAGTCCATTCCCAAGCTGACATTCCCCGGTGGCGTATTGGTGGGCGACACGGCCGGCTTCCTGAACGTACCCAAAATCAAAGGCACCCACACGGCGATGAAGAGCGCCATGGTGGCTGCTGAAGCGATTTTCGATGCCCTGGCGGATGAATCGGTTAAAGAGGTGAGCGACTACCCAGAACGCCTCAAGCACTCCTGGCTCTGGAAAGAGCTGGAGCAGGTGCGCAATATCCGCCCCGGCTTCAACAAAGGGCTCTGGTTTGGCCTGGCCAACGCTGCTCTGGAGACCTACGTGTTCCGTGGCAAGGCCCCCTGGACACTGCGCAATCACGCCGACCATGAACAGCTGGGCAAAGCGAGTGACTATCCGAAGATCAACTACCCCAAACCGGATGGTGAAGTGACCTTCGATCGCCTCTCATCGGTGTTTATCTCCAACACCAATCACGAAGAGGATCAACCGGTTCATCTACGCCTGAAAGACCCGGAACTGCCGATTCGGGTCAATCTGGCCGAGTACGACGCCCCGGAGCAACGCTACTGCCCTGCCGGTGTCTATGAAATCATTGAGGATGACTCAGGGGCCAGACAGTTGCAGATCAATGCACAGAACTGCGTCCACTGTAAGACCTGCGATATCAAAGACCCGAACCAGAATATCACCTGGACAGTGCCGGAAGGTGGCGGTGGACCTAACTACCCCAATATGTAACTTGATTTAGTCTATTTTTATCAAATAGTTAGAATAGGTTTTAAATGCGAAAACTTACATCCCTACAAGGCAATAGTCAGTGGCTGGATGGCGGTGCCATGTTTGGCAACGCCCCCAAAGCGATGTGGTCGAAGTGGATCGAAAACGATGATCTGAACCGTATCCCCCTCACCTGCCGCGGCCTGCTGATTGAGGAGGAGGATCGCAATATCCTGCTGGAGACCGGTATCGGCGCCTTCTTCGAACCGAAGATGCGTGAACGTTTCGGCGTGCGAGAAAATCGTCATGTTCTGCTCGATTCACTAGCCGAGGCGGGTTTAACCCACGAGCAGATTGATGTCGTGGTACTCTCCCATCTCCATTTCGATCATGCAGGTGGGCTGCTCACCCCTTGGGAAGAGAACAAAGAGCCGGAGCTACTATTCCCCAACGCCACCTATGTGGTCGGTAAAATCGCCTGGGAACGTGCTTGTAAGCCCCACCCGCGAGACAGGGCCTCCTATATACCCGTAATGATAAAACTCTTGGAAGCATCCGGCCGCTTGGAATTGATTGACAATGATCATTCAGCCACGTTGGGTAATGACTACCGCTTCCATGTCAGCAACGGCCACAGCCCCGGTATGCTGCTGACCGAGATCAGCATGCCCGACGGCCCCGTCGTCTTCATGGCCGATCTGATCCCGGGTACACCTTGGGTGCATCTGCCGATCACCATGGGCTACGACCGTTTTCCGGAACAGCTCATCGAAGAGAAGACCGAGCTATTGGCAGACCTGCTCAATCGCAACGGCCGACTGTTCTATACCCACGATCATCACGCCAGCCTTTCCGGGCTGGAGCAAGATGAACGCGGACGCTACAAAGCGAAAGAAATTCACAAAGAGATCAAACAGTTAAATCACTAACCTCAGGAGTGACTTGATGCCAACGTATAAAGCCCCCATCCGGGATCTACAGTTTGTCTACCATGAACTGCTTCAGGCCAACGAAATCCTGAGCCCACTGCCGGGTTTCGATGAAGTCTCTCCTGATCTGGTCGACGCCATCCTCGAAGAGGGCGCCAAGGTTTGCGAAGAGGTTCTGCAGCCGATCAACCAGAGCGGTGATCAGGAGGGCTGTCGCTTCGAAAATGGCGAGGTATTTACCCCAAAAGGTTT
>JAKSCN010000421.1 GCA_022360595.1 Chromatiales bacterium | reverse complement strand
CTTCTTCATGACAAACTGTAATATCTAAAAATCTTCGAACGAGAACGCCTAGTCTTCGAAACCAACAAATACAGTCGCTTCTTCAATACTCTTCCGGTCAGAGACCACCGAGACAGAAAAATCATAAAAAAACAACGGGCTCTTTTTTGAAACTCAGTCAAATCGAAAACGACGCTTGAAGAGCCTTCAGAAATACTGGCCAAGCCGCCCAACTTGTCCTGCAGCTAAAACCAGCAGCAAAAAACAGAGCAATAAGGTGCGTCTCAAGGCGTAACTTAATGATGGGATTTCCATTTGATACCTGCATGCGTGCGATCTTTAGGGAGTACCGCGGGCTCTACAATACTCTTCCGTCTAGTAAAGCAGGGTCAGGCGCTTTTAGGCGGCCCAGAAGGATAGGGCAGAGATACAATAGTCAGCGATGAGCACCCCCTTATTGCAATCTGAGTTTTGTGCTATATACTAATAGTAGGTAAGTTGAAAATTTAGATATAGTAGACTGCGGTATGGGACAGCTATCTTCTAAAAAATCAATCCGAAGGCGTTTAACGCGGGAAGAGCGGCGGCGTCAGCTGCTGGAAGTATCTTGGCGTATTATTCAAGACGGAGGGAGTGATACGCTCACCCTGGGTCGGCTTGCTAATCGGGCGGGAGTGGCCAAGCCTGTGGTCTATGATCATTTCAACACACGAAACGGCTTGCTGGTGGCTCTTTACGAGGATTTTGATGCACGGCAGGCTCCTATAATGAATGCCGCTATCCAAGCTGGTGAGGCTACGCTCAACGGGAAAGCCAGAGTCATTGCATCTTCTTATGTCGATTGCGTGCTTCTTCAAGGCCGTGAAATGCCCGATGTGTTAGCTGCATTGGCGGGTTCTCCGGAACTGGAGAAGACAAAAAGATCCTATCAAGCCGGTTTTCTGGAGAAATGCAGGCTCACTCTTGCACCTTTTGCTGAAGGTGGAGACATCAGCACGGCAGGGCTTTGGGGAGTACTTGGTGCAGCAGAAACATTGTCCAAAGCGGCCGTGTCGGGGGACATCACACCCGAGCAGGCGAAAGACGTATTGTTTCAGCTGATTGTGACCATTGTTGAGAGCGTGAACACCGAGTGTCAGAGATGAAGGCGCTCTATCAACACTGTATTTTTCGATCAGATGAACGAGTAGAATCCCATGCTCGTATTGCCACGGAGCTCGCAGATCACCGGCTGGAATGGCATGGTGATCGTATTGATACCCGACTTTTCAAGTTCGATACACCGCGCGTTTCTCTTTACTCACTGCACTATGGGGCCGAAGTCAGCATCTTCCCTGATCTCTATGAGCAGTTTTCGCTTGTGCATTTCTCTCTTTTTGGTCGTATCGAGATTAAGGCTGATCGTCAACGCCAGGTGATAGAACAAGGAAAGGCGATCGTCAGTACTCCCAATTTCGACGTCAATTTAACTTATGCTGAAAATAGCGAGCAATTGATCTTGCGAATGCCGCATTCACTCCTGAGAGAGACTGCGTATTCAATGGGTCGGCCGATGCTCTATCATGCATTACGTCAGAATCCAGGACTGCTACTTTCCGAACATTCAAGCGAGTGCTGGCAAGCACAGCTACAAGCCTTTGTGACACTTGAGGACGGTATTCGCCGGAATAAAACTTTTCTGCCCTGGCTTGCACATATGGAGCAAAGCATGGCTATGTTTCTGCTCTTGCAGGGGCAAGAGCAGGGGGAGCAAAGCGGTTCCGGACAAATGCAGTCGGTACGCTACACCCATGATCGGCGACGTCTCGACCGGCTGTATGAATATGCGTTGGCCAGGCTCGGACAGCCCGTTACTCTGATTGATCTTGCAAAGGCAGCAGCGCTCTCTGAGCGGCAACTGAATACATTCTGTCATACGCATTTAGGGCAATCTCCAATGGCCTGGCTCCGCGATCTGCGGCTCGATGCAGTGCATGCTGCGATCCAGGCCGATCCCGAGTCAGATCTGACTGACATCGCTATGCGTCACGGCTTCTTCCATCTGGGTCGGTTTTCTGCTGCTTACCGTGACCGGTTCGATGAACTGCCCAGCCAAACTCGCAAAACCGCAAAAAACGGATAACAGAGCAGGTCGTTTCGCCTGATCTGGATAGACGCCAAGAAGACTGCGCTCCTATGTTGTTTGGACTTGTCGGAGAACTGACCGATCTGCACTGGATTTGATTTCTGCCCGACTGGCAATTTCATCAACGGGGAAACAGATGACTGACACATCAATCGCAAAAAGTAGCTTATCCGAGGTTTATGGAGCGTTTATCGACAACGAATTCAGATCTGCGTCCAGAACAACATTCCCGGCACGGGCCGCTGCGAGTGGTGAATATCTAGCCGATATCGCCCGGTGCGATGCCAATGATATCGATGACGCTGTTGCATCTGCCAAAGCTGCCTTCCCGGCTTGGAAGGCCGCCACTCCTGAAGACCGAGCTGCCTGTTTGAACAAACTGGCAGATGTTATTGAACGCGAGACATCACGTTTAATGGTGATCGATACAATGGATATCGGTCGAGGGTTGTGGGAGACCGAAATTGATTACTCCCTCGCCGTGCAGCAATACCGTTATTTCGCTGCCGCTGCCCTGACCCACGAAGGGTTCGGGCGTCCAATCGCCGACGGCTACCTGCTTGCCAAGCGCGAACCCTATGGCGTGTGTGGTCAGATCATTCCTTGGAACGTGCCCGCGATCATGGCCGCGCTCAAGATTGCACCGGCTGTAGCTGCAGGTAATACCGTGGTGCTAAAGCCTGATGAAAATGCCTCATTGTCTACTCTGGAACTGGGTAAGCTAATCGCAGATATCTTTCCACCAGGTGTCATTAACATTGTTCCTGGCATGGGTGAAGAAGTGGGGGCCTCATTGACGGCCCACCCTGATGTTGCCAAGCTCGCCTTTACCGGCAGTTCCGAAGTCGGGAGGATCGTATCGCATGCGGGTTCAAACCGGTTGATACCCGTTTCTCTGGAACTTGGCGGTAAAAGCCCCAACATCATATTTCCCGATATCGGTACCTCGGATATTGACGCTATCGTAGATAATGTCACATTTGGATCAATGTATTGCAATGGGCAGTCCTGTTTGGCAGGAACGCGTCTGTTCCTGCATGATGCGATCTATGATGAGTTCATGCAGCGCTTGTTGGCCAGTATGCAGCGGATCCGGGTCATTGACCCCATGTCCCAAGGGCCACTTCTGGGGTGTCTTGTCTCGGAAAAGCAGGGCCACCGCGTCCAATCATATATTGATATAGGAAGGAAAGAAGCCTCCCTGGTTACCGGAGGTAATCGAATAGAGGTGTCAGGCTGCGCCGCAGGCTGGTTCTTTGAGCCAACAGTTTTTGAAACCTCTAACGATACCCGCATCGCACAGGAGGAAATCTTCGGACCTGTCCTCTCTGTCATTCGCTGGAATGACTATGAGAAAATGATCCATGATGCGAACAATGTCCGATACGGCCTTGCCTCTGGAATATACACCAACAACCTTAAATCGGCCTTGGATACAGCAGATCGCCTTCAAGCAGGAAATGTCTGGATCAACAACTATTTCAATCTCGCAGCAGGGTCGCCCTTCGGTGGTTTTAAGGAAAGTGGGATTGGCAGCGAGTTTTGCCACGAGACATTAAATATGTACACGCATCTAAAAGCCATCACGGTTCAAACACAGGTCAACCCAGCTTGGTATGCGACCTGACACTAAATAAACTAACAGAGGAGAGGAAAATGACCAAGACGAATGCAACACTGTCTGAGAAGAACGGCCCGGAGTGCCATGTTGGGAGGCGCAGTTTCATGCAAATAGCGGGAGGCATGAGTGCTGCAGCACTCATGTCAACATTTGCCGCTTCCGCAACTCAGGCGGGGTCCGGCACAACAGGTAAATACACCCTTCAGCGCAATGGTGTCCCGGTAGATGTAAGTTCGTTGAAAACTCTTGCGTTTGCAGGCTTCGCGCATGCTACTTACTTTCAGGTTCGGAATAGTCAAGTCCGCGGGATTGATCTTCATCTGAAAAGACTTCGTGAAGCCTCAATGAAAATGTTCGGAGCTTCGCTGCCCGATGAACAGATTCAAAACTACATGCGAGCCGCGATAGAGGCGGGACCACCCGACCTCTCACTGATGGCTACAGTATTCTCTCCAACGGGTGAATTTACGGTTGGTGGGGCCAACGACACGCCTGAAATACTTGTGGGTACAGTTGGACCTTCATCAGGACCATCAGGACCGCTGTCACTGGCAATTGTGGAGTATGAAAGAGATCTTCCCGAAGTGAAGCATGTTGGCGAAGTCGGCAAGACCTACTATATGCGTCAAGCCGTCGCCCAAGGTTTTGATGATGCGGCTTTCATGGACCGTCACGGGCGACTGAGTGAAGGAACGATTTGGAATCTTGCATTCTGGGACGGGGAGGCCGTAATTTGGCCCAAAGCCGCTATGCTTCTTGGTACCAGTATGAGCATTGTGCGCAGGCAACTTGATCGCCTTGGTATCCCTCAAAGAACTCAAGAAGTGACACTTGAAGATCTACCAAAAATGTCGGGCGCTGTGGTTATGAACTCATGGACACCTGGCATTCCTGTTAACAGGATCGGAAGTGTAGCCATACCTGAAGCGCCAAAATTTCTAGAATTACTACATCAAGCGTTCAAGGAGGAAACTCCGACATCCTTATGACAAACCCCATTCAGACTTTCATGGTTTTACAAAGGAATGCTAAAGAGCATAAATGGAGTTGAAGGGAAGCCAATGAGGGCTTCTGAAGGATGCTGCCGCCGGTGCGATAATGCATCAAAAAGCACTGCGACATGTAAACTCGTAAGGTATCATCTCTATCAGAAGCAGTTTGTAAAAGCGTTGCGGACCCTCGCAACACGTAAAACAGGGCCCCTTATGGGGCCCTGTTTTATTAGGGCTGTCATCCACAAAGGCAGCCTGTAGAAAAAACCATGCCTCGCCGGATCATGGTTTTATCGGGGAGACTGTTCTTTGCGAATGAGGTTTCTTGTCTGGCCTCTCACACGACAATGCAGAACAAGAGATGTTAGGAGTATTCCAGTTGCGTATCCAGTCAGTACACCGGGTGCGCCATAGTTAAAGTAAAATCCCAGAACCCACGCGAGCGGAAGAGCAAGCAACCAATACATGATGATTGAAATCGCATTTGGGATGACATTATCTGACAAGCCTCTTAACAGACCAAGGGCTGTTGATTGAAGGCTATCCGCCAGCTGGATTAAGGCCAT
>JAKSCN010000102.1 GCA_022360595.1 Chromatiales bacterium | reverse complement strand
ATCTCGATTTTGCTGTTACCTCCCGTGAATGCCCGCCCTTCTGTATACAGCCGATGAAGATTGCCCCAGGTGTGGAAACCATCGGTGAGCTGGAGCTGCTGGACTACATAAAACGCAGAAATAGCGGCGATAACTCCGTGGTTATTATCGATAGCCGTACAGGTGAGTGGCTGTCAAAAGGGATGATTCCGACCGCGATCAGTATTCCCTGGACTGCGCTTAGTCTGAAAAGTGCCTCAGCTAAGTCAATTGGCGAAATTCTGGAATTCCAGCTCGATGCGATGAACACCGAAACACTCTGGAACTTTGAGAATGCCAAAACGGTGGTGCTTTACTGCAACGGCCCCTGGTGCGGACAATCTCCAACCAGCATTCGCACGCTCCTTGCGCTGGGCTATCCGCCACACAAAATCAAATGGTACCGTATGGGGATGCAAGGCTGGAAAATGCTCGGTCTAACTACCGTTACCCCAAAGGAGTAGCTATTCAAGCAATCCCAGGGTGGTCAGCAGACTGACGGTGATCTTTGCGGTGATGCCCCAAAGCAGTTCGCCGTCATAATGCTGGAAATAGTAGACGGGAATCGAGACACCAAAATCTGGCAGCCGCCGCTCCTTAATCTGCAGATTCTCCGGATCACACAACCACCCCACTGGAATGCTGAACACCCGATCCACCTCTATGCTGTCCAGCGAAAATTCAACCGGCCAATCCATTACAGCCACCACTGGCGTCACCAGAAAGTTGCTTACTGTACGGTAATCCTGAAGACAACCGAGCACCGACAGATGTTCACTGCCGACACCTATCTCTTCATGGCACTCCCGTAGCGCCGCAGCGATATTGTTCTCATCAACCTCATCAACCTTCCCCCCCGGAAAGGCGACCTGCCCACTGTGGCGATCATCCTCATGCTCGGTGCGTCGAATAAACAGCAGATGCCATTCACCATCGAACCTGAATAGCGACACCAGTACCGAGGCCTTCCGGGGATTAGCGCTGAAGTAGTTCTCAGGAAACGGGTCCTCAATTCGGTAACCGGCTGCGTGACTAGACAACCGCGACTTAATCTCTTCCACTGTTAAATCAGCTATTACCGACATTCCGACTCACTTAAAAAAATAGACCCTCGCATAAATAACACGCGCGGAACCAAACATCCACCCATGCCAAATATCCCCCATGGAAGATAATCACATTCAACCATCTTTAAATATAGAGGGAGGCCAGGCTATGTTTCATCTTGCGGCGTTATCGGTTGCTTGTGTAGAGCTGCTACACCGCCTCCTTCTGCTTTGCCGAACAAAAAATAGCCATTGGCAACATCCTTCCGGTGCATATAGCAGCTATTAGCCATAAATCGAGCTATGATAGGCCCTTAGAAATGGGGGCCCTTCATGACCAATCTTCCTGATATTCAATACCTAACAACCAAGAGCGACAGACAACTGGCCTATCGCTATTATCAGGCAGATGGTGCAACAGTGGTTTTCCTGTGTGGATTTCGCTCAACCATGGACAGTATCAAAGCGAAGGCTGTCATGGAGTGGTGTATCAGCAACGATACCGCTTGCCTCTGTTTCGATTACTCCGGGCACGGTGAGTCTTCAGGGCGATTCGAGGATGGTTCCATTGGTGATTGGCTTGACGATGCTGAAGCGCTCTTCCAAGAGGTCAAAAGCGAGCAAAAAATATTAGTTGGCTCAAGTATGGGGGGCTGGATTGCACTGCTATTGGCGTTAAGACAGCGTGATGAGACGTCAGGTATTTTGACTATTGCTTGCGCCGCGGATTTTGTATCGAATATTTTAACGCCGATACTCGACGAGAAACATTTGCAGACACTGCAACAAGATGGGGTTACCTATCTCCCATCCAACTTTCCTGATGACGGTCCCTACATTATCAGTCAAAAATTATTGGATGACGCGGTCGACCACGAACTATTGAACCATGCTATTAAGCTGGATTGTCCGGTTGAACTGATACACGGTTGCGCTGATCTGCAGATTCCCTGGGAAACATCGCTGCAAGTGATGCAGCAACTCACCACTCAGGAGTCAACCTTGACCTTGATAAAAGATGGCGGGCACCGTCTTTCCAGACCTGAAGACATCGCCGTTCTTCACGCCCAACTGGAAAAACTATTAACGAAGGTTGCAGGTCAGTAACCAAGGCGGCAACGTTCTGCCGCCTTAGCCGTGTAGAATCAGCGCATATCCACGCCTGAACCGTTGTTCAAATTCCAGGACTGGTTGATTGCGCTGGCCATGCCGGCGCCAAAACGCTTAGCTAAACGCTCCACCAGATCTTCTGTCGGGGTGAAGTCAATAAGCTTCTCCTCACCCACAATCTCCCGGGCCACATAACTGCTGCTACCCAAGCCATCGGCTAATCCCAGCTCAACACTGGTCTCACCACTCCAGAACAGGCCGCTGAAGATCTGGCCGTTGTCTTTCAGGCGATCGCCTCTACCCTCTTTCACAGCGGTGATAAACTGCTGATGGATCTCATCCAGCATGGTCTGAATATGCTCCCGCTCCCCATCCTTGATGGGCGAGAAAGGATCCATGATCGCCTTGTGTTCACCTGCGGTCATTAAGCGACGCTCAACACCCAGTTTCTCCATACTGTCAACAAAACCGAAGCTCCCCATGATGACACCGATGGAGCCGACGATGCTTGCTTTGTCGACGTAAATCTTGTCGGCGGCCGAGGCGATGTAGTAGCCACCTGAGGCACAGATATCCGTCACCACCGCATAGACAGGAATATCCTCATGCTTCTTTTTAAGACGCATTATCTCGTCATAGATATAGCCTGACTGGACAGCGCTGCCTCCAGGGGTGTTCAAACGCAAAACGACCCCTTTGGTTTTATTGTCCTTAAAAGCGTTGCGCAACCCGGTAACAACCTTATCCGCGCTCGCTTCCGTGTCAGCCGTGATAACACCATTCACCTGAACCAATGCGGTATGGTTTTCACTCTTCACGCTCTCCCACTCGAATAAATTGAACTTGTCAGGGAACCACAACACGATTAGGAGAAATAGATAACTGAATCCGAGAATTTTGAAGAATATACCCCAACGCCTGGCACGGCGCTGTTCAAGCAGTGAAGCGGTCGCCAGCTTTTTAACCAGCTCTTTCTCCCAGCGATTTGCCACCTGTTTAGTCCCTTCCAGGGGGCTTTGTGAGTTCTCTTGATTGTCCATCATAGTAATTTCCAGGCCTTCATAAGTTGTATATTAGGCTATCTCTAAGCCATCTGTTGAGTGGTGGCCGAGCTGTTGTTCTCCAGCCAGCTTACCAAATCGGTAATTCGATCAATGCAGCCCAATGGCTGATGCTGCATCAGACGCTCTACAGAGTGCACGCCGTAACTGACCGCCAGGCTGGCCGTGTTGGCGTTGTTGGCCATCTGCAGATCATACTCTGTATCGCCGATCATGAGTGTCTCATCCGGTGTGGCTCCAAGCTCATCCATTACCTGGTTAAGCATTTCAGGATTGGGTTTGGAAAGGGTCTCATCGGCACAACGGGTGGCTAGGAAATACGCTCCCAAGGCAGTCTCTTCCAGCACCCTATCCAGTCCTTGACGCCCTTTCCCTGTCGCCACAGCCAGCAGATAGCCCTGCTTGCTCAGCGTTTTAATCACCTCATCAGCGCCTGCAAAAAGTTCTGACTTGGTCGGGTTTCCACCCAGAAAGTGGTAGCGGTAGCGTGTTACCACCTGCTGCGTTAGCTGCTCACTTTGATTCGGAAACAGCGTCTTCACCGCTTCAGCCAATCCCAAACCTATAATATTGCGCGCCTCGTCATTACTCGGCACAGCTAACTCTAAATCTTGAGCGGCCGCCTGCATGCACGCGACGATGCGTGCCTCGGAATCCATCAAAGTTCCATCCCAATCAAATACCAGTAATTTAAATCTGCTCATTCGGTTAATACATCTAACAGTTGTTGTAGTTCATCATCCAGCGGCGCCTCAACAAAGCGTCGATCCTCTTCATCCGGCAACTTAAACCGGAGTGACGTTGCATGTAGAAACAGCCGTCTTAGCCCCCGGTCACGAAAACGCTTGTTCTCATCGGCATCACCGTATTTATCGTCGCCGAGAATAGGGGTGCCCAAGTAGGCTGTATGGACCCTGATCTGGTGGGTTCGCCCGGTGAGCAGTTTTGCCTCGATCAACGTCGCATCGGCAAACCGCCTAATGACACTGAATCGCGTTACTGCCGGTTTACCGTCGGCAGCCACCCGCACTACCCGTTCGCCACCTTGTAGGGTGTTCTTTCTCAGCGGTTGATTGACCTCGGTTTTATCTTTCGGAAAGCGTCCAGCCACCAGTGCCAGATAACGTTTATCGACCCTGTTTTCCCGGATCAGTTCATGCAATCCCCGCAACGCACTGCGCTTTTTGGCAATAACGAGACAACCGGAGGTGTCCCTATCCAACCGATGGACCAGCTCCAGATGCCGCTGTTCAGGCCGTAACTGTCGCAGCGCTTCAATCACCCCGAAACTCAGACCACTGCCCCCATGCACTGCGATTCCTGACGGCTTATTTAGTATAATCAGCTTGTTATCTTCAAATACTATAGCTTTTTCTAGCCTCTGCAGCAGCCCCTTATGAACAACACCGGGTTTGGACTCCTGGCCTACTCGCAGCGGTGGAATACGGATATCATCACCCGCCTGAACCCGGTAGTTGGCCTTGATTCGTCCCTTATTAACCCGCACCTCACCTTTGCGTAGAATTCTGTAGATATAGCTCTTCGGCACCCCCTTCAAGAGCTTGATCAGGAAGTTATCGATACGCTGGCCGGCAAAATCGGCCTCGACGGTATGGTGGGTAACTTTACTATTTTTTACTGCAGAGTCTGACATTTAATGGATATTACCAGTTTCATCGAGGTTTGATGCATTGCGATAAGATCGCTATACTGCCGCGATGGTGGAAAAATGCTGCCTATCTTAGCAAGCTATCCACCAGAAATGAGTCAATATTTTCGGAGTGGGAATAATATTTTCCGGCTTCGAAGACAGATCGCACGACCTTTGCACGATGCCCTAGTGAACGCAAAATGGCGTGGCATCGGAAAAGCGATGGCAAAGTCGTCGGCTGTCTGAAGATACACGAAGTGCCTTGGCCGTATATACCGAGGCAGAGATTTACAATTTGATAAAGCACGCCACCTGGTGCAACTACGTTGTGGAGTACTTGTCTTGTATGGACAACTCCGTAGCGTGATAGCTGGAAATGCTGTCATCTAACCTTTAGCAAGGAGATAGACCTTCCCGCCGCCCCAGAGGGTGAGTAGTGCTAACACTTTGAAAAACAAACTGTTAGCAGACTTCAGCGTGCTGTGAGAACAGATATAAAATGAAGAGAATGCTGATCAACGCAACTCAGCCGGAAGAGTTGCGCGTGGCCATTGTGGATGGTCAAAAACTATATAATTTGGATATCGAAACTCCTGGAAGAGAACAAAAAAAGGCCAATATTTATAAAGGACGTATCACTCGAGTTGAACCCAGTCTGGAAGCGGCTTTCGTCGATTACGGTTCTGAACGTCACGGCTTCCTCCCGCTTAAAGAGATCTCCCGCAGCTATTTCAGCGAAAAAGCCCTGGAAGGTGGAGGACGCGTCAGCATCAAAGATGCTGTCAGCGAAGGCCAGGAAGTGGTCATCCAAGTGGAGAAAGAGGAGCGTGGCAACAAGGGCGCAGCCCTCACCACCTTTGTCTCTCTCGCCGGCCGTTATCTAGTATTGATGCCCAATAACCCCCGGGCTGGCGGTGTTTCCCGTCGCATTGAGGGTCAAGATCGCAGCGAGTTGCGCGAGGCGATGAGCAGCCTCACCATTCCGGAAGGTATGGGCTTGATTGTGCGCACTGCCGGTGTCGGCAAAAATGTTGAAGAACTCCAGTGGGATCTGGACTATCTGCTTCAACTCTGGGGCGCCATTGAAACCTCTGCCGAAGAGAAATCGGCCCCATTCCTGATCTATCAGGAGAGTAATGTCATTATTCGCTCAATTCGCGACTATTTGCGCGCGGATATCGGCGAGATCGTCATCGATCACCCCGAGGTTTATCAGCAGGCATGCGAATTCATTGAGCAGGTCATGCCGCAGTACCGGCGTAAAATCCGCCATTATGAGGAAGAGGTACCGCTGTTCAGCCGTTATCAGATCGAAAGTCAGATCGAATCGGCCTTTCAGCGCGAGGTCAACCTCCCTTCAGGTGGTGCAATTGTTATCGACCACACTGAGGCGCTCACCTCAATCGATATCAACTCGGCCCGCGCAACCAAGGGTTCCGATATCGAGGAGACCGCCCTCAACACCAATCTGGAGGCAGCCGACGAAATCGCCCGCCAGCTGCGTTTGCGCGACATGGGCGGTCTGTTTGTCATCGATTTCATCGATATGACTCCCACCCGCAACCAGCGTGAAGTGGAGAATCGTCTGAAAGAGGCATTGAAGCAGGATCGCGCCCGCGTACAGATAGGCCGTATATCCCGTTTCGGCCTGCTGGAAATGTCCCGCCAGCGCCTGCGCCCTTCTCTGGGTGAATCCAGCCAACATGTCTGCCCACGCTGTGATGGCCACGGTTTTATCCGCGGCGTGGAATCTCTGGCTCTGTTCATCCTGCGTATCATCGAAGAGCATGCGATGAAGGAGAACACCACTAAGATCATCGCCCAACTGCCGGTTGATGTGGGTACTTATCTGCTCAATGAGAAGCGTCAGCAGATCCACGATATCGAGCAGCGCCAAAAGGTCAATGTAGTGTTGGTGCCGAATATCCACCTGGATACCCCCCATTACGAAATTGAACGCATTCGCGCCCAGGACAGCGCTGGTAGCGAGGAGGCGGTCAGCTACAAAATGATCAGCGAGCCGGAGAAGGTGACGGCAGAGGCAGCCAAGGCTCAAGAGATCAAGAGCGAAGAGCCGGCGGTCAAGCGTATTACCCCCACCTCCCCTGCCCCTCAGAGCAGTAAAGCCGAAAATCAACAGAAACAGGGCTTTCTGCAACGCATGCTGAGCACTTTCGGGCTGTTCAGCGACAATGCCGAGCAGGAAGAGGAAGCCCCTGTCGAGCAAAAACGCGAGAGCAGAGCCCGTGGTAACAATCGGGGCCGTGGTGGTGATCGCAGCCGAGGCCAACGCAGTGGCAACCGGCGTGGCGGCGCCTCAGATAGAGATGGCACAACCAAGAAACCGGCACAGCGCAAACCGGCTGGCGAACGTAAATCCGCTGAAAGCCGTAGCCAGAGCACCCGTGGCAAAGATGTTGCCGAAGAGGAGAAGCTACAGCAGGAAACTGGTGAAGATAAGCGCCAGCAAAGCAGTCAGGATGGCGAAAAGCGCGCCTCACGGCGCGGCCGTCGTGGCGGCAGAAAGCGTCGTCGCAGCCCGAATCAAAGCGAAGATGCGGCTGAATCCACAAGTGAACAGAGTAGCAGCGCCGATACTCAAGCGGCTGAAGCTGGTTTGGAGAGCAAACAAGAAGCTGATAAAGAGGAGGCCAAAGAGTCTCGCGAACGCCGTGGTTCGGGCAGTCGCTCGCGCCGCTCACGCCGCCCAAAACAGCAGGTTCAAGAGGGAGAACAGTCCGCTCCACAGCAAGGCGAAAGCGATCAACAGACTGGACCCGCTGCAAAATCCACTGAAACAGCTACTGCAGATCAGAGGCCCAAAGAGCAATCGCCGGACGAAGCCAAACCTCAGGTGGATGCCAAAGGTGATGCAGAACCGAAAGAGCGAAAACCTCGCCGCCAGTCGCGTAGCCGACAGGATAGTGACAAACGCAGCGAAAAGCAGAAAGAGGATGCTAAGTCCGCTGATGGTGATAAGCCTGCCGATAAACAGGTAGCTGCCAAGCGCGAAAGTAAAGCACCCGAGCAGTCAGAAAAGCGTACTCCTGTCGCAGAGTCTCAACCTGAAACGCCCAAGCCGACACAAAAAGCTGAACCACCAAAGCAGGAAGAGAAAGAGAAGCCTCAAAGAAAACTGCATCAGATAGAAACCAAGCCTCGAGCAGAGCGGGAACAGACTGCACCTAAAGAGCCAGCCAAACCTCAGGAAGCTCAACCGGCCCCTGCTATTCCAGAGAAATCTGAAGCAAAACCCAAGCCTAAACCCAAAGTCGAGGCAGAAGAGAAGGCCAAACCCGAGGTCAAGGAGAGCAAACCGGCCGCAACGGATAAAAAGGCACCGAAAAAAGCAGCCGCTGAGCCAGTCGAAGCCGCTGAAAGTAAACCCACGCCTAAAGCGCCGGAACCAAAGGTAATTGAGTCCGCGCCAGTGGCAACAAACAGAGCTGACACCTCTGCCAAACCCACTGAAGGCGAATAGCTGAAATAGCCCTGGCCAGATCCACCAAGAATCTGGCTAGGGCCTCTTCACACTAATTTGCTAGTAATTAGCAGTGGCGTTCTTTGATCTGTTGCAACAGGCCTCGTGCAGCCGAGGTCACCATCTCGAACACATGCTCAAAACCGCGGCCACCACCATAGTAAGGATCGGGCACTTCACGCTCCGAATACTCCTCTGAAAAGTCCATGAACAGGTGGAGCTTCTCCTCCAAGCCCGGAGGGCAAATCATCTGCAAGTTGTAATAGTTATCCTGGTCCATCGCCAATACATAATCGAACCGGTGAAAATCCTCAGCAACCGCCTGTCTGGCACGCTGATCACTCAGATCCAAACCGTGACGCATAGCTGTCTGCTGAGAACGTGGATCGGGACTCTCCCCAACATGATAGGCATGAGTACCCGCTGAATCGACATCGATACAATCACTCAACCCCTCTTCATCAACCAGCGACTGGAAAACCCCGTGAGCGGTAGGTGAGCGACAAATATTACCCATACAGACCATCAAAACTTTTGTTTTCTTCATACAATCAATTTGTTATCTGCGTTCTTGCCAGCACTCATTCTATAACAATCAAAAGTACATGTCCGAGTCAGAAAGAATTTTCTGAGAGGCGCATTTCCGCCGATCTGCTCCCCTATTGCCTGGCACCGACCACCCTATTCTCAGCCCTGATGATCACCTCAGACACCTGCCTGATAAAATTACTGCTCTTCTGGAACTTAGTGATGGTTAGACAGATTTGGCAACCATAACTCTATTCGTGCATATGCGAGGAATAGAAACACTCCATATTTAATTAATCATAAACACACCTCAGGGTATTCAATCCCGTGTTTCGCAACAACAAAATTTCTGATACCCTTTTTTAAAAAATTAAGGGATACTCTTCCGGCATGAAGCTAATCGCCACCTTCCTTTCCCAGAATAAAATTCCTTATTATTTTGTGTCAGAGTTCTTGCATGTAACCAAGCTCAAATGAAGTTAATAAAGTGGATAGTCATAGCTGGATTTATCCTTCCGGCGCAAGCTGAAGCGGAAGAGTGCGTTGTTCTTTTGCATGGACTAGCGAGAAGCAATCATTCATTATCCACTATTGAATCAACACTGCATGATGCTGGTTATCACACTGTCAATCAGAATTACCCTTCGACTAAACACAACATAGAAAAGCTGGCGAAGGAAGCTATCACAGAGGCTTTGGGCAAGTGCCCGTTAGAAAGCAAAATTCACTTTGTAACACACTCATTAGGCGGTATTTTGGTTCGGCAGTATCTAACTGCTTATACCATTGATCACTTAGGCCGAATTGTTATGCTTGGTCCACCCAATAAAGGGAGCCAAGTTGTGGATAAGCTCAAAAACTTTCCTGGATTCAAGCTTATCAATGGCCCCGCAGGTATGCAGCTTGGCACTGGAGAGCTAAGCGTACCTAACCAACTGGGGCCTGCGAACTTTGAAGTTGGTATTATAGCGGGAGCACGCAGCATCAATCTTATCCTATCTACAATGTTACCCGATCAGGACGACGGAAAAGTCACTCTAGAAAATACTAAGCTTGAAGGCATGTCAGATCATATAGCACTTCCAGTAATTCATACCTTTATGATGAAAAACAGCAATGTGATTGATCAGATTATTCACTTTCTCAAACATGGAGTGTTTGACCGGGAAGAGACTAAACAGTCATAACAGTGCTGCTCTGCATTGCAACACAATAATCCTTTATTTAATTCCCAAGGTATAAAAGTTCCAATTTTTTGATTTGACACTATCAACCACAAGAAGTACGACACAGGAAAAGTTATGAAAACTATACGGCTCGCAGTATTGAGCATTTTATTGTTACTTGGAGGCTGTGCCTCCTATACAACACCTGGCGGCAGTGTACAGCTAAGCGACCTGGCCGATTCCGATATAAATGCACTGATGTCGAAAAGGCCCGCGGCGCCCTTCCCGGCAAACATATCGGTAGCGAGAGTGCAGGCGCCAGGTTACCTATCCTATAAAATCGGCAGCTTTGGCACGGGCCGCTACAGTGTGGTGACAACACGCGAAGTAGAGAGTGAAGAGGATTTCAAGCGGCTTGCAGAACTTCCACAAGTGCGCGCTATTGCACCTCTGAACCGTATACTTCTGCCAACCAATCTGGATTCAATCAAGGCGTTGCGAGAGGCATCCGCCAGACTCAAAGCCGATATCCTGTTAATCTATACCTTTGACACCTCTTTCCATGCGGGTGAGCAAAAATTTGCGCCGCTCAATGTTCTCTCTCTCGGTTTTTTAAAGAATAAAGAGGTATCGGTTACAACCACTGTATCTGCAGCTTTTTTTGATGTACGTAGTGAATATCTATTTGGCCTGTCTGAGGCAACCGCTAAAGACAGCAAATATGCGAGTGTCTGGAGCACTTCGGATGCGGTTGATGATTTGAGAGTTTCAACAGAAAAGGAAGCCTTCAAGAAACTGCTGCCCGAGATAGAGAAAACGTGGTCGGGCATCGTTTCGCAGTATGCCGACAACCGTAGCTAACCAGAAAAATGCACATTTCTAGAACGCCTATACTGAAATAGCAGAAGTGGAGAAAGTAGATAAACATCTACTTTTAGAAGGAGGTAACCTTTGATTGATACTAAGTGGGTTAATCAGAGGTTACAGCCATTATGCTTTTAATCTCGATGTCAGCCAGGACATCAACCGATGAAACAACTCTACGATGATTTGTGGCAGACGACTCTTGAGCACCCCTTTGCGGATCTGAATACCCACGCCTACTTCTTGCAGCGGAATGAAGGTAATGTCCTGTTCTATAACACCAGTAACCAGGATGACATTGAGGCGATGTCTGACATGGGAGGCATTATCTTCCAGTACTTAAGCCATCGGCATGAGACCGGGGATTCGCTATCAATTATCAAAGAGAGATTCAAATCACAGCTTTGCAGCGATAACTTAGAAGAACCACATATCAGCCGTGTATGTAAAGTGGACACCGTTTTCTCCGATAGGCAAACTCACAGTTCAAATATTGAAGTTATCCCCACACCAGGCCATACGGATGGCGGACTCTGTTTCTACTACCAGTCGCCCAATGGCTTGAGGTATCTCTTTACTGGCGATACATTTTTTCAGTCGAATGGACATTGGGAAACCATCCTTATCGCTAATGATGGTGGTAATAAGCAGAAACTTGTCGAAAGCCTACAGATTCTCCGAGACCTGCAACCGGATGTGGTTATGTGCAGTGCTTCTGTTGGTGATGTTTCTGTTGTCGAAGTTACCCATGACACATGGGTAGAGAGCATTGACAATAACATCGGACGGTTGGCACGAGATGCAGAGTAAGATTATTGGGGACCTCTGATTAATTCTGCATTTTGACCAAGTATCAAGTGCAAACAACATTGATGCAGTGACGTCGTTCTACCACTTCTTTCTCGAAACGCTAGGACACAAATGACGTGGAAAAAACCAAAAATTGAGCTGGCTACGGTGATGTTGGTCGCTAGGCATCAACACGCGCTGGGGCTTGTCCCCAAAACTATGGGCAGCACATCGCGGATCTGAGTAAAACCATGGGGTTAATGCCACCTTTTTTGTACCAATTTTCTGTGACCCAACCGGCTAAAAGCATTGTCTATATCGGTATAAATTTGACAAAATAGCGTCCCTTTAGTGGACCCCTTTTAACTTGTGAGATCACGCAACCATGAGCATTACCTTGCACGACAACCGTCTTCTTCAAACCCAGGCCTACATCGATGGTCAGTGGTGTGCCGCGGATAGCGGTGAGACCATGCCGGTTTTTAATCCGGCCACGGGCGAGAAGATTGCAGAAGTGGCCTATTGTGCCGGCGCAGAGACCCGTCGTGCAATTGAGGCTGCCGATAACGCCCTTCCCGCTTGGCGTGCAATGCCAGCCAAGCAGCGTGCTGAGCTGATGCGCCGCATGCATCAACTATTGATGGAGCACCAGGAGGATCTGGCACGTCTGCTCACTGCAGAACAGGGCAAGCCGCTGACTGAGGCGCGTGGTGAGATCGCCTATGGTGCCAGCTATTTTGAATGGTTTGCGGAAGAGGCCAAGCGCATCTATGGTGACACCATCCCGGCTCCGACCCCCGACAAACGCATCATGGTACTGAAACAGGGTGTGGGTGTGGTCGCCTGTATTACTCCCTGGAACTTCCCCAACGCCATGCTGGGTCGCAAAGTGGCCGCCGCGCTGGCAGCAGGCTGCACGGTGGTCTGCAAACCCGCCAGCGAAACTCCCCTCTCTGCCTTCGCAATTGCTGAATTGGCCGAGCGAGCGGGTATCCCCAAAGGTGTTATTAATATTGTTGCGGGTAAAACTGCCGAGATAGGCGCTGAACTGACCAGCAACCCGACTGTGCGTAAACTCACCTTCACCGGCTCCACCGCGGTGGGTAAAAAGCTGGTTGAGGCCTGTGCCGGCACCATGAAGCGTACCTCCATGGAGCTGGGCGGGAACGCCCCCTTTATCGTTTTTGACGATGCTGATCTGGATGAAGCGGTAGCCGGCGCCATTGCTTCAAAATATCGTAATGCAGGCCAGACCTGCGTGTGCGCAAACCGTCTTCTGATTCAAGAGAGCATCCACGACGCTTTCGCCGAAAAACTGGCGACAGCGATCAATCAGTTTAAGCTGGGCGATGGCAGCCGGGAGGAGGTCAATTTTGGCCCACTGATCAATGAGCGGGCCGTGGCTGATGTCAACAGTTTTATCCAGGACGCAACCAGCAAAGGCGCTAAGGTGGTTGCCTCTGGTGTCACACCGGATCTACCCGGTAGTTTCGTGCCGCCGACCATTCTTACCCATGTCACCCGTGAGATGGATGTATTCCGTAAAGAGATCTTCGGTCCGGTTGCTCCCCTGATCAAGTTCAGCACTGAAGAGGAGGCCCTGGAGTTGGCCAATGATACAGAATTTGGCTTGGCCGCCTACTTCTACGCCCGAGACATCGGTCGTATCTGGCGTGTCAGCGAAGGGCTGGAATACGGCATGGTGGGTGTTAATGCCGGCATTATCTCCTCCGAAGCAGCACCTTTCGGCGGCGTAAAAGAGTCAGGAAACGGACGGGAAGGCTCCAAATACGGATTGGACGACTACCTGGAAATGAAATACGTCTGTGTTGCGGGCCTGGATAAGTAACAAGAGATAAAGTGCTCGTCGCTATAAACCGAGTGATAACTTCTCTATACTTGAGAGTGTCACTCGGTTTTTAACACTCAAGGTCGAACGTGAATACAGTATCCATTGCCCAGCGCATGCGCAAAATGATCGGCGATCATTTCCACTATCTGGATCAGAATTGGGTGCTGATTGAGGTGCTGGAGCAGGAAGACAATTTGATCCTCGCCGCTGTCAACAGCCATGCGCCGATCCAGGCCGATCAATACGGCCAGGCCACCCGCCGGGTACCTGAGACGCTGACGCTGCAAATCTCCGACCCCGAGGGAGAGGGTTATTCAGAGGACATTCTGGTTCTGCTGGAAGGCAGACTAACCGACTAGCGTCGCTGCTCCCAACTGCTGCTCCACCCGCTTCAGATCATCACCGGTATCCACACCATGACCAGGCGCCTCTACCGCTTCACTGACATGGATGCGCTGGCCATGCCACAACACACGTAACTGTTCGAGGGACTCAGCAATCTCAAGCGGAGCCGGTGGCCATTCCACATACCGGGGGAGAAATCCCGCCCGATAGGCGTAGAGACCAATGTGGCGCTGAAAGTGCCCAACCTCCGGCAACGGACGATCAGGATGCAGGAACTCATCCCGATGCCAGGGTATTGGTGCGCGGCTGAAATAGAGGGCGTACCCAAGGTGATCCGTTACGACCTTCACGACATGGGGATCAAACAGTGTGTCCCGGTCGGTAATCGCCGTGGACAGCGTGGTCACCACCGCATCCGGGTGTTTGTCCATATCTTCAGCCACCTGTCTTACCAGAGCGGCGGGCATGGTGGGCTCATCGCCCTGCAGATTGACGATGATCTCATCATCCGACCAGCCACGCGCGGCGACCACCTCCGCAATACGGTCGGTTCCGCTACGGTGCTCGGCCGAAGTCATACAGACATCACCATCAAAAGCGGTAACCGCCTCCGCTATGCGCTGATCATCCGTAGCAACGACAATCTCCCCCGCACCACTGGTGCGCGCCCGTTCCACCACATGCTGAATCATCGGCTTACCGGCAATGGGCAAGAGGGGTTTGCCCGGCAAGCGGGTGGAGGCGTATCTGGCTGGGATGACAACTTTGAAGTTCATCATTCGTCCTGATTGTATGGGTTATATATTGGGGATCTCTTCGTCGGCAGGTATTTCACGTGCCTCCTCTTCCAACATCACCGGGATGTCATCACGAACCGGATAGGCGAGACGGTCAGCCTTGCAGATTAGCTCGTCCGCTTTTTTTACATAGATCAGCTTACCTTTGCAGATCGGACAGACCAGGATATCCAGGAGCTTTCTATCCATTATTTATACCTCGTAGTTGTTGTTCCAGATTATCTTGGCATTGCGTATCCAGGACAACATCAATTGTCAGATACCAGTGGTTGGCTTGCGCGAATGAGGCACATTTTACCGCATCTTTCTCAGTCATCAGCACAATCTCGTCGTCCAGTCTGCTAAAGTCCTCGGCTGAATAATGATGATGATCAGGAAAGGGGTGTTCGATCACGTCCATCCCCAAATCGCGTAAGGTGTCGAAAAAACGCTTTGGGTAACCGATACCGGCAAAAGCGTGAACAGTCTGCCCGGCAAAGCGCCCTGCTTCACAACGCTGACCGATATCGGCGAGATTGACCAGCATGCTGGGTTGAATAGACATCTGGCACCAGTCGCTATCCGACTCAACCCTGCCGTTCGACACTACCAGATCAACCTCTCTCAGCCGCGAAGGACGCTCACGCAGCGGACCCGCAGGCAGACAGAATCCGTTACCGAAACGGCGTTCAGCATCGACAACCACAATCTCCATATCCCGCCCTAAGGCGTAGTGTTGGAGGCCATCATCAGTGACAATCAGATCACAATCGTGCGTGGCCAATAGCGCCTTGGCGGCAGCCACGCGATCGGGTCCAACCCACAGCGGCACACCTGTGCGATGCGCCAGCAGTGCCGGTTCATCACCAATGTTGGCGGGGTCGCTCTCTAGCGTGACGGGCTGAGGCCAATGCTCCGCTTTGCCGCCGTAACCCCGCGAGACGATACCCGGCTGAAAGCCAAGTTGCTGGAGCTTTTCGACCAGCCAGATCACCAGAGGTGTTTTACCGGTTCCGCCAACAGAGATATTCCCTACAACGATCACCGGCACTGACAGCTTGTGCTGCTTTAGCAGACCAAACCGGTAAAAACGCCGACGCAGCCAAGCAATAGCACAAAAGAGAAACGATAGAGGCAGCAAAAGCAGTGTTACCGGTGTCAAGCCAGCCCAAATCGCATCCAGCTTTTTCACCGGTATCCGCCCTATTCAGCTTTGGTCGGCAGCTTGGCTGCAAAAGTCATCGTGTTAAAACCGAGTTCACTGGTGGCATCCAGCACTTTGATCACCGACTGATGGCGGGCATTGGCATCGGCATTGATAATCACCGGCAGATCGCGGCGCTCACCCACCTCTTTCTCAATAGCGCGAATCAGAGTGGCTTTCTCGGTGTTGACCACCTCTTTCTGATTGATGAAATAGCGTCCAGTGGAGTCGACAGTGATGTCCAGGCTCTTGAGCTCAGCAACCTGTTCATCCTGGGTGGCTGCTTCAGGCAGCTCGACTTTAATGCGCGCCTCTTTATCAAAGGTGGTGGATACCATGAAAAAGATCAGCAGCAGAAACACCACATCGATGAGTGGTGTCAGGTTCAACTCAGGAGAGGGTCTACGCTGGGGTCGCAGATTCACTGGCTACTCCGCCTCCTTTTCCCGTTCACCCTTCATCACCTCAACCATCTTCAGCGCCTCCTCTTCCATCTTCAGGACGAGCTGATCAACACGGCCGGTAAAGTAACGGTGAAACATCAGGCTGGGAATGGCGACAGAGAGCCCCGCCGCGGTTGTAATCAGCGCTTCAGAGATACCGCCGGCCAACACCGTTGGGTTCCCTACTCCCGCTGTCGTGATGGCGGTGAATACTTTAATCATCCCGATCACCGTACCCAGTAGCCCCAGCAGCGGGGTGATGGAGGCGATAGTGCCGAGGGTATTGAGGTAGCGCTCCAGCTCAATGACCGTTTGGCGCCCCACCTCCTCGATGGACTCTTTCATCACTTCCCGGGAGTGTTTACGGTTAACCAGGCCGGCGGCAAGAATACGCCCCAGCGGCGAGCTTTCACGCACTGTATTCACGTGAGCATTGGTGAGCTGGCGTTTGCGGTATAGCTGCCAGATCTGAGCCACCAGATTTTCAGGCACTACACGGCTGCGCCGCAGTGTCCACAGACGTTCGCCAATAATGGCCATCGCCGTGATAGAGCATAGAATAATCGGCAGCATCAGCCAGCCACCGGCTTTTACCAGTTCGTACACCTCAAAAATCCTTAAGTGTTAAATCTGCGTGCGCCGGAGGAGACACCCCATTCCGGCTATTGTAATCGAGGGCTAATGATACTGTATCGCCCCTGGGATCGAAAGCGAACTAATGCCAATAACGGTGATGCGATTCTCGATACTCCACCGGCCCCGACAACTCCCCCGCCCTATTCACCGTAAAGCTCATAGCCCCTGAGCCGACGGTATTCAACACCTCGGCTCCAGCCGTTTGCCAATGGTCGACAACTTCTGGCTTTGGAAAACCGTAACGATTCCTATAACCTGCGGATATCAATGCATATTTTGCTTTAACCTGGGTGACGAATGGGCGTGACGATGAGGTGGAACTGCCATGGTGAGGCACCGTTACCACATCTGCAGCCAACTGCCCCGGCTGTTCGGCCAGCAGCGCTGACTCCACCAGCCGGCTGATATCCCCGGTCAGGAGGATACGTGTTCCCCCTGCGTTCACACTCAACACGCAGGAGGCATCATTGCCTCGCCACGTCACTTTATCGGGCGGACTCAATACTTGAAAATCCACCCCATCCCACCGCCAATTCATGCCGCTGATACAGTCATCAATACGGGGATCAGCCAGTCGTTCCGGCTCACCGCTAAGTATCTGTTGTGGTGTGATTTTAGTGAGCAATCCACGGTAGCCACCTGCATGGTCACTATCACCATTACTCAGAACCAGCTTGTCAATACGGTTTATCCCGCGGCTCTTTAAAAATGGCGCCACCACTCCCGAGCCGGCATCAAATTTATCCGAGTAACGTGGTCCGACATCATAGACCAGGGTGTGATTCCGGGTAGACAGCACCAGGCTCAGCCCTTGCCCCACATCCAACATTGTTACTTCCAAAAGGTCATCATTTTTATATTCACCACTCCAAAAAAGCGGTGCCACCAACAATACAGCTCCTGACCAGCGCGTACCCAGCCCAACAGGCAGTAGCAAAAGAAGTGCACCAACTACCACGAGCGCTTTTTGGATTGGCGTTATCTGCTCAAAGGAGAGGGAAACAAAAGGCAACTTGGCAAGCCAGTTCAACAATT
>JAKSCN010000046.1 GCA_022360595.1 Chromatiales bacterium | reverse complement strand
CTTCGACGACGATATTCCGTTCTAAGACGCATTCAAACTCAGTCGAGAAAAACGCTAAAAAGCCCCTGTTTTAGGGGCTTTTTAGTATCTCTAATAAGTGGCCAGGGCTTGCTAAAAGAATAACAGCTAGAAGAGCGATAAGTGTTGAAGCACCTTACTAAATTGGCCTGGATAAATAACAATGAGTGACCAGACAGAGCCATTAAACATGGATGCGTTATTTGTTTTGGATGACGTCCGTTTCTATCCTACTGACCGTGAAACCGGGGTCGTATTCAACCGTCGGAATTGTAAAACATTAAAACTCCCCATCAGGGAATACCATATAGCTCGAGAGTGCGCAGAGCTGCGTAGCCTTGAGCAACATGTCGATGAGATCTTCAGAAAAAAGGGGGGGAAGGAAGATAAAACACACCTGAGAGAGGTGTTGAAGGGGGTTGTTGAAGCTGGGCTGACCCTGTCGGCGAAAGATGTGTTAACCCAACTTCAATCGCAGGAGGAGATGCAGGAACAGACTGACTGGCGAAATGGCTGGATTTTAGCCGTAGGCTCGGCCGACAGGCCGCAGTTGCTGGCGAGGCTACTCGATAGTTTGAGTCCGTATATCAGAGATATAGATGTTAAACCGACATTTATAATGGTTGATGATTCGCGTCGGCAGGTGAATCAGCAGCAGAATCAATCGGCATTTCAGGCATTCTGCGCAGAATACCGGCTAGAGTCAGAATATATCGATAGAGAGCAGCGTGCGACACTCGCGCTGACTTTAAAAAATAGACTGCCGACGTGCGCAACATCTATTGACTATCTCTTATCACCCACTGCCCACTCTGATACACAAAACACCATTGGCCAGGTGCGCAACCTGATTCTGCTGAAAGCGGCAGGCAAACCACTACTTATGCTGGATGATGACAGTGTTATTTCCCCACTGAAGTCCAAAGACTATTCAGCAGATATCAGTTTGGGGGATCATGGCCGAAACACACATCCCGAGAAGAACTATTTGGTCCTTCGCGATAAATTGGTTGATGAAAACATTAATCCACTGGTTGAGCACTTAGCTGTTCTGGGTAAAAGTGTCGGTGATGTTGTAAAGCATAAATATACCAGTCTACTGAAGCGTGAAAATTGGCATGGCCTTCACCGGGAGCAGTTATTTGAGATAAATAGTAATCAGCGTTTTGCAATGAGTATTAATGCTATTGCAGGTGCATTAAATGCGCGGCAAATGAACTGGTTCTATATATCCGATGGCGAAACACTGCTGCGTTCGGCGCAGTTCATCGATGCTATTGAGGAAGGCGAAAGTATAGAGCAGGCTATGTGGATTGGTGCGCGATGCGATGAGGTGTCGCGAGATATCAATCTAATTTGCACAACGATCTCCGGTATAGACGCACTCCCGCTATTGCCACCTATGCCGCCGGTGGGGCGGAATGAGGATGTTGCTTTGGGGCAGATCCTTAAATATATATTCACCGACACTCAAGTGATGCGTTTTGGCTGGGGAATTCCACATCGGCCGGAGCCAGTCAGAAGGTGGGAGCCGTTAGCCACTCAAGATGAACCGGTCTATGACAGCAACCGATTTCTGTTGGCATTTATAGATGATATCCAAATGCAGTGTTCCTATGGTGAAGCGAAAGATAGGTTACTCTTCCTGGCTTCTCAGTTGAACTGTTTAACCAGAGCAGAAGCTCTCTCTTTTGCGAGACAAGCTTTGTATAAGCACCATGCCTCCCAGGCTTATCTGCATGAAAATACCGCCACTGAAGCAGCCGCCTACCCAAAGTATCAGGCCGGCTGTAAAAAAATGGTCAATTATCATATGCAGCAGATAGGTCAGCTTGATCAGGACATGAATAATAAAGTCGAGGCATTTGTATACCTGGCCAAGCTATATGCCCGCTCTATTCAAGATTGGTTAGTGATTTGGGACTGCTTTCTTGCAGGGGAGGTCACCGGTGATGTCGGTTAGTGAGGAACACAAATTTAAGAATGCCACGCGCAATGGTCCTTGCCCTTGTGGATCTGGTAAGCGGTTCAAGCACTGTCATGGGTCGCTGAGATCTGAACAAGCCAAGGTTGCGACAGCCCCTGCCAAACCGCCGATTGAGGCACTGTATTGTGCAATTGAGCATACCAGTTATCCCCTTAATCAAGAGTACTATTTGGTGCGCGCAACGCGCTCAAATGCCAAGGCTGTATTACCACTCCAGGCGGCCCATTTTTTGGGTTTTATTGATTGTTTTCAAACCAAGCGCGAGCATGCTCAAAAGTATTCAGCTATGACGGGAATAGCAGAGAATGTGTTGCTGGGGTTAATGGATGATTGTGAAAAAGCCGGTTTGTTGCACTCAAGCACGGGGTTGGTAGGGGGAGACGTAAAACAGCACGCTAGTGACAAGCAGGCAGATTTTGCGGGAATTGTAATCCGTACTTGCAATGCTACCACTCTACTTGAACGGGAGCTTATGAGCCTGATAACCAGAAAGGTGTGTTTGGGAGAGTCGGATAGTGTTTATGTTTTTGACGACTCACGGGACACAACGGTTCAACACGCCAATCGGAGTGCGGTACAGCATGCAGCTAAAGACCTTGATGTCATATATGTCGGCATAAAAGAGCAGCAAGCATTTGTAATGAATTTGATTAATGCGTTTCCGCACCATGAAGCGGTTATTGGCAAGCTGCTGCTGCCCCAGGAGAACACAGCCTATTCCGCCGGCAGAACGCTTAATCTCTCTTTGCTCTTTTTTAGCGGTATGCGCTATCTGTTGTTTGATGATGATCAGCTCCTCGATGCCACGAGAACCCATCGTGATGACCCGCAGAAAGGTATAAACATTACATCTCAACCGGACTGGATTATTGAAGGCGCTCAGGATGTAGAGGCCGCTGCCAGTCTGGGGCGTGAAATAGAGGGTGACTCGCTATTACAGCATAAGCGTGTGCTGGGAATGTCCTTGCATGACATATTACGTGATGCTTATGGTGATGAGTTGATGCATCAGGTGAGTCTGGATGGTCTTAATCATCTTGATGTAGAGCGCTTTGTCTCTAAGGGACGCATTGTGACCTCAGGCAACGGTTTTTTCGGCACGCCGAGAAAAATTGATGGGCGTTGGTTATATAAGCAGAAATATCGACGCACATCCCCCCCTTGGAAGAGCGAGTCTAGCTATGAAGCATTGAAAGCGGGTGGCTATAGCTGGGATTCAACAGCCCAAACAACCGTCACCCCTTTTACCGCGACCACGCCGGTAGGGGTGGATAACTCACAGCTTCTTCCCCCCACAGTCAGCACGAAGAGGGGGGAAGATACGCTTTTTAGTGTGATGATTGCTGCACTATATCCAGATACAGTGCATTGGGAGTTTTCTTGGGGGCAAGCTCATGTTCGTACACCTAAAGACTGGGCAGAGAACACCTTTGAAAAGCCTGCCCCACTCTATTTTATGCGGATCATCTGGCGGATCGTCGAATTACAGGTATTTCCCGCCGCCATGTCTGTGGTGGAAAAAATGAAGGCGCTTGCGGCAGCCTGTCATCAACTCGCTGATCAAACAGATGGTGAATTGGAGGCGGTAATAAGAGAGACCTGGTATGAAGGTCTTATGGGAAATATAGATGCGTTCAATACCCGGTTGGAATTGCTTACTGATGAAGAGCAGGGTTGCAAACAGGATATTCAGAGAATTATTGATACAGACATGGCTGCACTGTCAAAGGGGCAGTTTCCTGAAATACTTGATGCGCCGGGAGTGGGGATTGCAGCCGCGTTGGATTTGGTAAGAAAAGGGTTGCGGGATTATGCTGACGCACTCGTAGTGTGGCCCGAGTTGTGGCACTACTGCCGCCAGAATCCGTCTGTGGCCTCAACATCATTCGCTGATCAACGGGTGTAAATCAGAATCACTTTCAGAAGTTGGGGTGTTGTGCCCGCCCGGTGATTGACCATGATGACTTCTTCAGTCAAACCGTGCTGCGTATCTCAGGCGATAGGGTTATCGGACCGCATAATCGTCGCGGAGCGGGATTATGCGGTCCATGAGAGGGCGCTATATGTTCTCAATTAGCGGTTATCGTTGCTTACGAAACAGTAGTGGTGCGACGTCATCAAAGGTACAAGCAAAGTGAACTTTCAGGCCTTTCTTGATGTGATTCGGCACTTCATCATAATCACCCTTGTTTTCGTCTGGCAGAATCAGCTCTTTTACCCCTGCACGACGGGCAGCGATCACTTTTTCACGAATCCCGCCGACTGGAAATACATGACCTGTTAAGGTTAGCTCGCCTGTCATTGCAATCTCTCTGACGGGACGGTTGGTTGCCAGAGAGAGCAGCGCGGAGGCCATGGTGATACCCGCGCTTGGGCCGTCTTTGGGGGTGGCCCCAGCAGGTACATGGAGGTGGATGAAGCTCTTTTCAAAAAATTCAGGATCTGCGCCGAGCTCTTCTGCATGGCTTACCACATAGCCGTAGGCGATTTCGGCTGATTCACGCATCACATCACCGAGTTGGCCTGTCAGTTTGAAGCCGCGGTTGAAACTATGGGTTTTTACCGCTTCGATACTGAGTGTGGCGCCGCCCATGGCGGTCCAGGCCAGACCGGTCACAACCCCGGGGCCGCTGAGCTTGCGTTCATCGCGGAAGATTGGGCTGCCGAGGTAATCGTTGAGGTCGTCTTTGGTGACGGTAATGGGTGTCTGCTCGCCGTCGAGTATCTTGATTACTGCTTTACGCACAATCTTGCCAAGCTGTTTCTCTAAACGACGTACGCCTGCATCCCGGGCATAGCCTTCGATAATGGCGCGCAGTGTGGCTGAATTGACCTTCACCTGGCTGCGCTTCAATCCTGCGCGATCAAGCTGTCTGGGCAGAAGATACCGCCGGGCGATCTGGAGCTTCTCCTCGGCGATATAGCCGGAGAGAGAGATTACCTCCATGCGATCCAATAACGGCCCAGGGATGCTGTCGAGCTGGTTTGCAGTGCAGACAAACAGCACTTTGGATAGATCGAAGCGCAGGTCGAGATAGTGGTCGAGAAAGTCTGTGTTCTGCTCCGGGTGCAGTGCCTCCAGCAGTGCTGAGGCGGGATCGCCATGGTAAGAGGCGCCGATTTTGTCGATCTCGTCGAGCATGATGACAGGGTTTTCGGTACCCGCCTCTTTCATCGATTGAATGAATTTACCGGGCATTGCTCCGATGTAGGTGCGGCGGTGACCTTTTATTTCAGCCTCGTCACGCATTCCTCCCACAGAGAAACGGTAGAAGCTGCGTCCCAGTGCTTCGGCAATCGATTTGCCGATGGAGGTTTTACCCACACCGGGTGGGCCGACCAGTAGAATGATTGAGCCGTTGACCTCGCCTTTCATGATGCCGACAGCGAGAAACTCCAGAATGCGGGATTTCACATCCTCCAGGCCGTAGTGATCTTTATCCAACGCTTCCCGGGCGGCGCTGATATCGAGCTTATCGGCGGAGTGCTTGCCCCAGGGCAGCAGGGTGATCCAGTCGATGTAGTTGCGGGTCAGCGCATATTCGGGTGAGCCGGTTTCAAGAATGGCCAGTTTGTCCATCTCTTCATCCAGCCGCTTTTGGGCCTGCTCCGGGAGTGTCAGTGCGTCCAGCCGTTCGCGGAATTTTTCCAGTTCAGCGGTGCGATCATCCTTCTCCAGCCCCAGCTCTTGTTGAATGATTTTAAGCTGCTCTTTGAGCATGAATTCGCGCTGCTGCTTCTCCATGCGCTCTTCGACCGAACGGCGAATATCGTGTTGGGTGCGGGCAATCTCCAGCTCGTTGTTGAGCAGTATCAGCACCTTCTCCATGCGCGGCATCAGCTTGATGGTCTCCAGAATATCCTGGAGCTGGAATCGGTCGGCTGTGGTCAGACTGGCGGCAAAGTCGGCCAAATGTGATGGGTCATCCGGTCCCATGCGGTCCAGAAACAGGCGTAGCTCTTCGCCATAGAGCGGATTCAGTGGCACCAGCTCTTTAATGGTGTTGATCACCGCCATGGCATAGGCTTTGATTTCACCTTTCGATATGGTGGTGGGCTCATCAAAATAGCGTACCTGGGCGCTGAATGGCGCCTCTTTTGAGAGCAGTTTCTCAATGCGGAAGCGTTTCAGGCACTCGACGAGCACCTGCAGCCGCCCCTCCACTTGTTGCACCCGGTGAATCCGACAGGCCGTGCCGATTGTGCGCAACTCTTTAGCCGTGGCCTGTTCAGAGGTGGCTGCGTCGGTGAGAACGATACCCAAAATCCCGTTGCTCGATTCCTCTGCTGCTTTGATCGTGTCGCTCCAGTGCGCCGTATCCATGACCAGCGGTACGGCTTGACCTGGGAAAAAGGGGCGGGTGGCAACAGGTAGCAGGTGAATGACGCCAGGCAGCACTTCATCAG
>JAKSCN010000385.1 GCA_022360595.1 Chromatiales bacterium | reverse complement strand
GATGCCGCCAAAGGACAAGAACGCAGCTTCATTCAGCTCACCTTCTGGATCGGCTTACGGATTTCCGAGCTGTGTGCACTCGACTGGGGTGATTTGGACTGGGTGAACAAACACATCTTCGTGCAACGCGCTCTTACCCAGCACAGTCAGGAACCGGAAACGCCGAAGACCGCTGCGGGAGAACGCTACGTCAAGCTGCTACCGGCGGCCCTGGAAACCCTCAAGGCGCAGAAAGCATTTACCTTCATGGAAGGTGAAGAGATCTTCCGCAATCCACGCACCGACAAACGCTGGACCGGCGACATGGTGATCAGACAACGCATGTGGAAACAGGTCCTGCTCCGTGCTGGCGTGCGCTATCCCTACCAGATGCGCCACACCTATGCCTCGATGATGTTGCAGGCCGGGGAATCGGTGATGTGGGTTGCCCAGCAAATGGGGCACACCGACTGGACGTTTACCGCCCGGACATATAGTCGCTGGGTTTCAATCGATGCGTCGGAAGCCTGGCAGCTCAGAAGTGGGGCTGAGAAAAGCGGACCAAAAAACAGACCAAACCCACCCCAAAACACCCCAAGAATAGTCACTCGACAACAGCTAAGTTATTGAAAAATTGGCGGAGAGGGAGGGATTCGAACCCTCGATACGCTATTAACGTATACACACTTTCCAGGCGTGCTCCTTCAGCCACTCGGACACCTCTCCAGATTTTGGAGGCGAAAGGTTATACCAGATCCACTGATTACGCAATGACTATTTTAGGGCCTGTCCAGATGCCACCTCCTCTGCTGCTGTACACAACCGCCGTTATTGATTTTTCGCAAGTAACCGGTTGTCCTTGCTTGTTATTTTCACCCTCATTTTTTATCTTTTGCCCCAGTATCGGGTATAGTCCGGGCGTACAGCCCCAGCATGGATATCACAATGAGCAAAAAAGGCAGTAGAAAGAACGTCACTACCACCATGGCCAAGTTGGCTGACCGCCATAAGTTATACGAACTGTCGGTGCAGTACGCAGCATCGGAGATCGAGTTTGTTGACGACACCTTTAAGGCCTTACGCAATCGTCAGGCTAAAGTCCTCCGGGAAGATTTCTGCGGCACCGCCAATGTCTGCTGTGAATGGGTTCGGCTGCGCAAGTCAAACCAAGCAATTGGTGTGGATATTGATGCTGAGGTGCTCGATTGGGGGAAGGAGAACAATCTCAGCCAACTGAGTAAGCAGCAGCGTAACCGCATCGAACTGCATCAGGAAGATGTGCTGAAGGTGAAAAGCGCCACCCCCGATGTCATCTCAGCCATGAACTTCAGCTACTGGCTATTCAAGGAGCGTAAACAGCTGAAGAACTACTTCAAGCGGGTGCGCGACGCACTAAAGGATGATGGTGTCTTTTTCATGGATGCCTACGGCGGTTACGACTCTTTCAAAGAGATCATTGAAGAGCGCGAGGTCGAGGAGGAGGACTTCACCTATATCTGGGAGCAGGAGAAGTATAACCCCATCGATGGCAATCTGATCTGCCACATTCATTTCGCCTTTGGCGACGGCTCACGCCTGAACAACGCCTTCAGCTATGACTGGCGCCTCTGGACCCTGCCGGAAGTGCGTGAGCTGCTGACTGAGGTCGGTTTTAAAAATGTCACGGTCTACTGGCAGGGCTGGGACGATGAGGGCGAACCGGACGGTATCTTCGAGCCTGCCACCGAGGGCGACGCCGACGCAGGCTGGATCTGCTACATCTCGGCTGAGAAGTGATCTCCTATTGGGGCCTGTTAACAGGCCCTAGAGAGTGCCTGCCTGCTGGGCGATCAACGCCGTTTTGGCTGAAAGCTCCAGTGAGCAGGTCCACTTGTAGGCTAGGTTAATGGTCTCCGCACAGGCATAGACACCGTGCCCCCGCACAACCACAATTTTGTTATTCACCAATGCCTTGGCAACCGCTGCCGGGGCTAATTCCACATACTGATCGTAGGCAATGGTGATCACCGGAACACGGGAAAAGTAGTATTGTCCTTCAAAATCAACTGGCTGAAAATCTTCGCCATTGAGGGTTACCGCCACCGTATAGGGTCCGTGGCTGTGCAGAACAGCGTTCACCTTCGGGTTGTGCTGGTAAACCAACTGATGGAGCGGCGCATCAAGTGAGGCGCCCGCTATGGCGCTATCGCCATCCAAGGGGTAGGCGATCAGATCAGCGGCCGTCAATGTATCGGCGCAGGCTCCGGTCGGTGTCACCCAGATCCGATCCCCGTCACGCACCGAAGCGTTGCCACTATGCGAGTCGTTATTGCCGTATTGCCTCAACCACTTATAGTGTTGAACAAGAGCATCGCGCTGATCCATCACCCCTACCTCAAAAACCGCTCAATAATAAAATCCGCCAACGTGGCGACGTCATTAATGTCCAACACCGGCAGATCCGTAGCGACCTGCAACGGCGCATCCGTGGCGATCGCCAGTACATTGCTGTCTTCCGGGAAAATCAGTGGCTTACCCACAGCGGGACGATGCAGTTCAATCTTGGGCAGCTGCTCATGCTTGAATCCCTCCACCAAAATGAGATCCAGCGCCTGCTGATCCAGGCGGTCGAGCATATCCTGCAACACCGGATCACCGGTATCTTCGGTCTCCACCATCAATGCCCAGCGCTTGGCCGATGCCACCAACATTTCGCTAGCGCCAGCCTTACGCAGTTCATAGCTATCTTTACCGGGTTTATCGATATCAAAATCGTGGTGGGCATGTTTAATCACCCCAACCCGATAGCCCTTTTCGCGCAGCATCGGCAGTAACTGCCTCAGCAGGGTTGTTTTGCCCGTACCGCTATAAGCGGCAAAGCCGAGTATCGGCTTCTGCGAACTGACCATGGCCCTATCCCATTTTGACAATGAAATAGGGATATTACTGGTTCTTACTTGGAGAGACTACCAAAAACGGATTTCAGCAGATCAGTTGTACGGGCAGCAGGGTTCTCTCGAATCTTCTTCTCTTCGCTCTCCAGCTTCACAAACAGCCCTTGAACCGTCTTTTCCGTGACATAGCTATCCAGATCAACCGAGTCAGATCCAATAAAACGTGACAATCCACCCAAGCCTCCAAGCATACTTTTGTAGGCAACCGTGACACCGGAGCGCTCAGTAGCTTGCTTGACGATCGGTTGGATAGCGGCCATCAACTCATCTGAACTGTGCTGACGAAAATAGTCGGTGGCAGCCGTGTCACCGCCCGCAAGAATTCCTCGGGCATCACTCAGAGTCATGTCGCGGATTGCATCACTAAAAATCGACAGTGTCTCCGGGACCGCCTGCTCAGCCGCGCTATTCATAGTGGCAATAAAATCATCGGCCAACTCTTCTTGCCCTACGGCCCGCAGACCTTTGGCCACGGTTTCGAGTGCATTCGGTAGGGGTATTTTTACTTGCGGGTCATTCAGAAAGCCACCCTCTTGACCCAGTAGCGCGACAGCCTTTTCGGCACCTATATTCAGTGCCTCTTTCAGTCCTGCCACAATCTGATCACTGCTCAGCGAACTACCGTTATCCCCTATCAAACCGGTGCTGTCAGTATACTCTTTAGCTGAATTGAGAAGATCTTTTAAACCGGCTTGTGCAGAGAGTGAAACAGTAAGAGCCAGAACAGAGAATGCCATTTTCACATATCTCATACCTCATCTCCTGTGCACTATTACTCCACTTATCATAGGAATCGAAGAAGAGATATTGAAGTAAATTGACAATTCTTGACGTCCACTGCTTATACAGCGGAAGGATCAGGAAACGGCCTAAAAACCAGAAGAATGACTAGTGCCTATTTACACTCATTTGATCGTCACTATTAAGCCAAGCCATTTTCTCGCCCTGTCACATTATCAGTCGCTTATGTAGACTCACTACGCGGCGCTTCTTCTGTCTTTCTGGATAAAAAATGGT
>JAKSCN010000265.1 GCA_022360595.1 Chromatiales bacterium | reverse complement strand
CGTTTAAAAGCGTTGATTCTGCAGCGCTGTGAATTGATGCGTGAACAGGTGAAGCAGGCTCGGGCTTTGATGCCCCGGGTGATCGAAGGGGTGCGCGAACGGCTGCGGACCCGTTTGGCTGAAGTCCAGGAGGAGCTGGATGAGGGGCGCTTGGAGCAGGAGATGGCGCTGCTGGCTCAGAAGTTGGATGTGGATGAGGAGATGGACCGTTTGTGGAGTCATCTCGATGAGGTGGAAGTGGTGCTGCAGCGCGATGAGCCGGTAGGCCGACGCCTCGACTTTCTTATGCAGGAGTTGAATCGAGAAGCAAATACGCTGGCTTCCAAGTCCAGCGATGTAGAGGCGACGCGCGTTGGTGTGGAGCTGAAGGTGCTGATCGAGCAGATGCGCGAGCAGGTGCAGAACATAGAGTAATCGTCTGGTGTCAAGGCAATCGGGAAAAATCATGTCACAAGGTATGTTGTATATCATTTCGGCCCCCTCCGGGGCCGGTAAAACCAGTCTGTTGAAGGCATTGATCGAAACGGAAGAGCAGATCAAGGTTTCGATCTCCCACACCACGCGGGCGATGCGTCCCGGTGAGGTAGATGGGGTCGATTATCACTTTGTCGATCAAGAGACTTTTACCGGCATGATCAGCGAGGGGGCGTTTCTTGAGCATGCTCAGGTGTTCGATAACTACTACGGCACTGCCGAGGCGGGTATTCGCCAGCAGCTTGAAGAGGGTGTCGACGTGATTCTGGAGATCGACTGGCAGGGCGCGCGCCAGGTCCGCCAGCGTTTTCCCGAGGCGATATCGGTTTTTATTCTGCCGCCCACCCAAGAGGCTTTGCTGCAACGTTTGGGCAGCCGGGGGCAGGATAGTGATGAGGTGATCGCCCGGCGTATGCGTGACGCCAGGAGCGAGATGTCTCACTATCCCGAGTACGATTATCTGGTGATTAACGACCTGTTCGATCAGGCGCTGGAAGAGCTTCGCGCTATTATCACCAGCCAGCGTCTGCGTCTGGCCTCCCAGACCGGGCATCTGCAAGAGCGGCTGAAGTCATTGCTGGCGGATTAGTGCTAACAGGCCTAATGGAGTCGCCACTGGTGAAGCGGTTTTTGATCGGGTATACTTGCCGATCCGGTTTTGTATCGGACACTTGATTATCACTAATTTCCTTGGGGTTACTCCCTGAGGACAGCTTCCCGGAGTAGATTGAAGAATGGCTCGTGTAACCGTAGAAGATTGTCTCGATTATGTAGATAACCGCTTTGACCTGGTTCTGCTGGCTACCAAGCGTGCACGTCAGTTGGTGCATGGAGTTGAGCCTCTGCTGCCGTGGGAAAATGATAAGCCGACAGTGATGGCGTTGCGTGAGATCGCCGAGGGCCTGGTCGATAATGCCGTGGTCAATCCGCCTGTAGAGGAGGATATTGATCTGTCGATCCCCGAAGATGATTATCTGGCAGCAACAGACGGTACCAACGGTCAAACGCCAACTTTATAAAGGATGCGAAAACCGCGTTCTTTCTATACTGAATTGATAGCCGCGTTATTTGACAACGCGGTTAGTTCTCACTAAAAGAGGTGGTATGCAGAAGAAAGCAGCCACCTCTTTAGTCTCTAGCGACGATAACAAACCCCGCTACCTAATCAGTGATCTGTGTACACACCTTGAGTCTTATCTGACTTCTGACCAGATCCAAGAGGTTTACCGTGCTTATCTGTTTGGCGCCGAGGCCCATGAGGGCCAGAAGCGCAAAACCGGCGAACCCTATATCTATCACCCTTTGGCTGTAGCCCGCATCCTGGCGGATATGCACATGGATTACAAAGGGCTGGTGGCTGCAATTCTGCATGATGTTATTGAAGACACCCCGGTTGCCAAGGAGCAGATCGTCGAGCTGTTTGGTGATGAGGTGGCAGAGCTGGTTGATGGGGTCAGTAAGCTGACCCAGATCGATTTCCGCTCCCAGGCCGAAGCTCAGGCAGCCAATTTTCGCAAGATGCTCCTGGCCATGACCAAGGATATCCGCATTATCCTGATCAAGTTGGCGGATCGGCTGCACAACATGCGTACGCTGGGCGTAATGCGTCCGGCCAAGCGACGCCGTATCGCCAAGGAGACTTTGGAGATCTACGCGCCGATTGCCAACCGTCTCGGTATCCACAGCATTAAAAGTGATTTGGAACAGTTGGGTTTTGACGCCTACTGGCCAATGCGTGCCCGGGTGCTGAAAGCGGCGGTGAAAAAGTCCCGGGGTAATCGTAAAGAGGTGCTGAGCACCATTGAGACGGTGATTCGTCAACGTCTTGAAGAGCAGGGGTTACAAGGTGAGGTCGAGGGACGTGAAAAGCATCTCTACAGCATCTATAGAAAGATGCGGGAGAAGAGACTCTCCTTTTCCGAAGTGGTCGATGTGTTTGCTTTTCGCGTCATCGTCGAACGATTGGGTGACTGCTACCGCATGTTGGGTGTGGTGCATAATCTCTATAAACCGGTCCCCGGGCGCTTCAAGGATTACATAGCCATTCCCAAGGCCAATGGCTATCAGTCATTACATACGGTGTTGTTTGGCCCGCATGGCATTCCCATAGAAATTCAGATTCGCACTGAAGAGATGCACCGTCTGGCTGAATCGGGCATTGCCGCCCACTGGATCTACAAGTCGGGTGAAGACCAGAGCAGCCATGCTCAAGCCGGCGCTGCGGATTGGTTGAAAAATCTGCTGGAGTTCCAACAAGGGGCGGGGGATTCGTTAGAGTTCCTGGAGCATGTGAAGGTCGATCTGTTCCCGGACGAGGTCTACGTCTTTACCCCCCGGGGTAAAATTATGGTGCTGGCGAAAGGGGCCACGGTGATTGATTTTGCCTACGCCGTGCACAGCGACGTGGGAAACCAGTGCGTGGCGGCTCGGGTTGATCGTCGGATGGTGCCGCTGCGGTCACGGCTCTATAGCGGCCAGACGGTGGAGGTCATTACCTCGCCAACAGGTCGACCCAGTCCAGCCTGGCTCAATTTCGTGGTGACCGGTAAGGCGCGAGCCAATATTCGTAACTACCTGAAAAACCTCAAGCGCAGAGAGGCGATTGAGTTGGGTGAGCGCATGTTGGATAAGCGACTCTCCAGTTACGGGATCAGTCTGGAGCAGATCGAGCCGCTCCGGCTCAACAAGCTGTTGCAGGATTTCAATCTCTCTAGCACTGACAAGTTACTGGAAGAGATTGGCTTGGGTAATCGCATGCCGCTGTTGGTCGCCCGGCGTCTGCTGGAGAGTGAGGAGGGCGAAGGTGATGAAAAAGAGGTTGATATTCAAATCAGCAGCGAGATGTTGCCACTGGTGATTAAAGGCACCGAAGGGATGGTGGTCAGCTTTGCCAAGTGTTGCCGTCCGCTTCCGGGTGATGAGATTGTGGCTGCATTCAGCCCTGGAAAGGGAATTGTTGTTCACCGCCACGAGTGTCGTAATATCGGTGATTTCAAAAAGAGTGCTGATAACTGGCTGGATGTTGAGTGGGAAGCCGATCCCGGCAACGACTTCAGTTCGGAGATCAAGGTCGATGTCGGTAACAAAAGTGGTGTGCTGGCAACGGTGGCGGCGGCCATTTCGGAGACCGGGTCGAATATTGAGAATGTCAGTATGAAAGAGCGTGACGGCCTTACCTCGACGCTGCAATTTGTCATGAGTGTGCGCAACCGGCGTCATTTGGCCAATATCATGCGTCGTTTACGTTCACTGCCGGCAGTGCTGAAAATCTCACGCATGTAGCGCTTGGTTCATAATTAACCTATAAGTTTAAGCTCAGGAGAGAGGAGGCAGACAGATGGCTAGAGAGATTATTACTACCGATAAAGCACCGCAGGCGATTGGTACCTATTCCCAGGCTGTGAAAGTGGGCAGTACGGTCTACCTGTCCGGTCAGATTCCCTTAGTGCCGGAGACCATGGAGATGGTGACTGATAGTATCGAGGCGGAGATCCACCGCGTGTTCGATAATTTGCAGGCCGTTGCACAGGCGGCTGGCGGTGATTTGAGTGATATTGTCAAGCTGAATGTCTTTCTCACCGACCTGATGCACTTCCCAATTGTTAACCAGATTATGGCTGAGTACTTTAGTCAGCCCTATCCGGCCCGTGCCGCCATTGGTGTGGCGTCACTCCCGAAAGGCGCCAATGTGGAGATGGATGCGATTATGGAGCTGGCCTAAGGGCTTTTAGCACTAGGGCTTGTTAACACTAATCACCCTGTACGGTCACGGTAATTTTGCGCTGATGGCTGTGGGTGCGGTGCTCCCAGAGAAAAATTCCCTGCCAGGTGCCCAGTGCGGCTTCACCGCCGCTCACGGGAATGGTTAGATCCATATTGGTGAGAATGGAGCGGAT
>JAKSCN010000249.1 GCA_022360595.1 Chromatiales bacterium | reverse complement strand
GCCTGAACTGTTGTTGTCATAGTAACTTTTGGGGAGTATCAGAAGTTGCTGGAACATCAGTTGCCGCAGATTGTAAACCACCTTTGTCGAAACACTCTCCATCAGGGTGGTGCTGATAAAGGTAGAGATTCCCCGCACAATGAACAGTACCACCAGCAGAATGGGTATTAGCACAATCATTGTGGGGTCTTTTTCGACGAAGCTTCCGTCGAGAAGCGGTTTGATCAGCATCGGCATGGCAGGCTCGGTGGCGGCCATGATTATCGTAGCAATGATGGAGACGCTAAATAACTTCCAGTGTGGCCGGACGAATCCCAGTAGTCTCAGATATTGTTGATGGGTACTCATGAGTCTGTGTTGGTGTGAGGTCTGCTAAGGGATATCTGTTGGAGTCGCCAGGATGGCCGGATTATAGCGTGCTTTGCCAGTGTCTTGTCACTATCTGGGGCAATCTCTCTTTTGTCGGTCTTGCATAGCCGCTACAATTCGCCAGGCAATTTCTTTATTCCGGGATATTTCATGGCTCTTCTTGATAAATTGCGCGATCGCAGTGCAGTGATCGGCATTGTTGGTATGGGGTATGTAGGCCTACCGCTTGCGCTGCGTTACAGTGAGGTTGGCTACAAGGTGTTGGGGTTGGATATCGACCCCCGGAAAGCCGAGGCGCTGGCTAACGGTGAGACGTATATCGAGCATATCGGCGCCGATAAAATCCAGCGTGCTGTAGCCCAGGGGTTGGAGGGTACGACCGATTTCTCCCGAGCTGGGGAGGCTGATGCGTTGTTGATCTGTGTCCCGACGCCGTTGGATAAGCACCGTGAGCCAGATCTCAGCTTTGTGGTGAAGACGACAGAGTCACTGCTCCCCTATTTGCGTGATGAGCAGGTGATTTCCCTGGAGAGCACTACCTACCCGGGCACCACTGATGAGGTGCTCAAACCGCTGTTGGAGTCGACCGGTTTGACGGTTGGTGAGGAGCTGTTTCTTGTCTATTCCCCCGAGCGCGAGGATCCCGGCAACCCCGATTTCGTGACCCAGACCATCCCCAAAGTGGTGGGTGGTCTTACGCCGCCTTGTCAGGCGGCGGGGATTGCGCTCTATGAGCAGGTGATCGACCAGTTGGTGCCGGTCAGCTCGACCCGCGCCGCGGAGATGACCAAGCTGCTGGAAAATATCCATAGAGCGGTCAATATCGGCCTGGCCAATGAGATGAAAACGGTTGCTGATCGCATGGATATCGATATCTTCGAGGTGATCGATGCGGCGGCGACCAAGCCGTTCGGATTTGTGCCTTACTATCCCGGTCCCGGTCTGGGGGGGCACTGTATCCCTATTGATCCATTCTATCTTACCTGGAAAGCACGGGAGTACGGCGTCAATACCCGCTTTATTGAACTGGCCGGCGAGGTGAATAGCGCCATGCCGTTATGGGTGGTTGAGAAGGTGGCGGAGGGGTTGAACCGCCAACGTAAAGCGATCAATGGCAGCCGGATTTTAGTGCTCGGTATAGCGTATAAGAAGAACGTGGATGATATGCGCGAATCGCCTGCTGTTGAGATTATGGAGCAACTGCGTGAACGAGGGGCTGATCTGGCTTACCATGATCCGCATGTGCCTCATTTTCCGCCAATGCGCGAATACAGTTTTGATCTCTCCAGTGTGGCTTTGACCGAGGAGACACTGGGGGCGATGGACTGTGTGGTGGTGGCGACTGATCACCAAAAGGTCGATTATCAGTTGGTTAAAGCCCATGCGCCGTTGGTGATCGATGCTCGTGGCGTATACCGCGAGCCCGCTGAGCACATTATTCGGGCCTAGGGGTGTTGGCGGCTGTTCTGATCTGTTGTGCGGTATTTGCGGTGGCTGCCGGCCTTGCGTACCGCTTTACTCGGCCAGAATCACGTCTCCATATCCTGGATCAACCCAACCATCGTTCGTTGCATGACTTACCGGTTCCCCGAAGTGGTGGGGTTGCGGTTTTACTGGCGATACTGATGGGTGTGGCCGGTATTTCTATTCTATGGTCGCTACCGTTTTCTCTGCTGGGGATGTTGCTGGGGTTGCTGGCCGTGTCGGTGGTCGGCTTCATCGATGATATGGGAGGGGTGCGTCCCCGCTATCGGCTGTTGGTGCAGGTAGGTGCGGCGCTTTGTCTGGTCGTTTCTGGCCTGCGGGCTGATGTGCTCAACTTCCCAGGAGGAAGCTGGGTGATGTGGAGTGGTGTCGCGGTTGTGGTGAGCTGTCTATTTGTGGTTTGGATGGTCAATCTCTACAACTTCATGGATGGTATGGATGGCCTGGCCGGGTGTATGGCGTTGATTGGCTTTGGGACCCTGGCACTGTTTGGGTGGCTGCAGGGCCATGTCGTTTTTACACTGCTGAACAGTGTGGTTGCCATGTCGGCATTAGGCTTTTTGGTGCTCAATTTCCCACCGGCAAAGCTTTTTCTTGGGGATGTGGGGGCCTATGGGTTCGGTTTTTTGAGCGCTGGTATGCTTCTTTGGGGGGATCAATTGGGTATAGTGCCCCTGTGGATTGGGTTGCTTATCTTCTCTCCGTTTATTGCGGATGCCACCAGTACTTTGCTGATTCGTTTGATTCGGGGAAAGAGAGTGTGGGAGGCGCATCGCGAGCACGCTTATCAGCATGCAGTTCAATCAGGGCTGGGGCATCGCTCTACCCTAATCTTGTCGATAGGTATCATGCTGTCGGTCAGTGTCAGTGCGTTGTTGCTGCGTGAGGCTGCTGAAGGGGTGCAGTGGTTGCTTATATCTATATGGTTGGTTTTTTATCTGGCTGTCTTCTGGTATGCGCGAAAATCGCGTTATAATCAATCGGATATGTCAGGTGGTCTAGGCTAACTTAAAGAATAAAGGGCGGCCCGAGCATGAATCAATTATAGAGGCGCTTTTTTGGACGATATTCTGGATAAAATTTTTAGCCGAAGCGTGGCATTCCTACATGATCTGCTAATGATCCCGCTCGCATGGCTGGTAGCCTATTGGTTGCACTATAACCTGGGGGCAATACCGGCCGGGATGCACGCGGTGATATGGCGTGATCTCATCGTGGTTGTGCCTATTCAGGCGGCAGTGTTCTGGGTGTTTGGTCTTTATAGAGGCGTGTGGCGCTTTGCTTCGCTGCCGGATTTGGCGCGCATTTCCAAAGCGGTGGTTGTTGGTTTGCTGTTATCGTTGACCGCCACCTTTCTGGTTTTTCAGTTACAGAATGTGCCGCGTTCTATCCCCGTTCTCTATGGGATACTGCTGGTTGGTTCATTGACCACGCCACGTTTCATCTACCGCTGGGTGAAAGACCATCGTTATCGGTTCAGGTCAGCTCGTCGGGTAATGATCGTTGGTGCGGGCCAGGCGGGTGAGATGCTGGCTCGTGATCTGTTGCGTACCCGTCAACAAGCTTACCAGCCGGTGGTTTTTGTCGATGATGACCGCCAGAAGTGGGGTAAAGAGATTCAGGGTATTCGGGTTGCTGGCGGCTGTGGTCTGATGCCGAAAGTGGCGGATGAGCTGGGCATAGATTTAGTGATGCTGGCTCTTCCGTCGGCTCAACCTGCCGAGATTCGCCGGGTTGTCGAATTGGCTGAGAGCTGTGGGCTGCCGTTCAAGACTGTTCCGCATATGGACGACCTGGTGACCGGCCAGGTGAGTGTGCGAGAGCTGCGAAAAGTGCAGATCGAGGATCTTCTTGGGCGTGAGCCAGTATCCTTGGATTGGCCTAAAATTCGCTCCGGCCTGACCGGTAAAGTGATTTTGGTGACAGGAGCCGGGGGGTCGATTGGCTCTGAGTTGTGTCAGCAGATCGCCGATCTTGAACCTGCTGCGCTTGTGCTTTATGAGCAGAGTGAGTTTAATCTCTATTCGGTGGAGCTGAGCCTCCGCGAGCGTTTTCCCAATCTATCGCTGCACGCTCATCTTGGTGATATCACCGATCGGGTGGCCACTGAACGAGTATTCGAGAAGTATTGCCCTCAGGTTGTGTTTCATGCAGCGGCCTATAAACATGTGCCGATGCTGGAGAATCAAACTCGTGAGGCGGTACGCAATAATGTGTTGGGCACCAAGGTTGTCGCCGACGCCGCTACCCAGTACGGCTGTTCAGAGTTTGTTCTGATCTCTACGGACAAAGCGGTCAATCCGGCCAATGTCATGGGGGCGACCAAGCGTGTTGCCGAGATCTACTGCCAGAACCTGAATGCCAATTCAGAGACCCGCTTTATCACCGTCCGGTTCGGCAATGTGCTCGGTTCCGCCGGGAGTGTGGTGCCGCTATTCCAGCGCCAGATCAATCTCGGTGGGCCTGTTACGGTGACACACCCGGAGATGGAGCGTTACTTCATGACCGTGCGTGAGGCCTGCCAATTGATTATGCAGGCCGGCGTTTTGGGTGAAGGGGGCGAGATTTTTGTCCTGGATATGGGAAAACCTGTGAAGATTAACTATCTGGCCGAGCAGATGATTTTGCTCTCAGGTAAGATGCCGGGTAGGGATATCAGAATCGAGTACACGGGGTTGCGGCCAGGCGAGAAGCTCTATGAGGAGCTATTTCATGAGCGCGAAAAGCTGATTTCGACCAAGCATGAACAAATTTTGCAGGCCCAGTATCGAGAGATGGGGTGGGATCTGTTGCTGAAAAAGCTTAAAGAGCTGCAAACCGCGTCGGACGAGTATAATGTCGGGCGCCTGGCCGAGATTCTGAATTGGTTTGTACCGGAACGAAATCAGCAGGCGAGTGTCGAACATGCACCAAAGGGAGAAGTGGTCGCTGTGACATTCAAATGAAAAAACGGTTATGGATAATTGAGTCAGGACACCCCTATCTCCTGATGAGTTTTAGATAATGACCGCCGCTTGATGGCGGTTTGTCGGTATTTGGCTGAGTTTAAATAAGGTATCAGTGTGGCGCTAGCAGAACAGCAGATTCCCCGGCATTGGGCTGATGACATTCCGCTGGAAAGCGATGTTGATCGGGCAATAGCCCGCAATCTGGATGAGCAGGGAAAACTAACTCAGCGCGATCTGTCTGCCGCGTTTCGCTTATCCAAAGAGAGTGGTGAACAGATCTGGAAGACAGCCCGCAAGATCGGGGTGGTTTCCGAGCGCGAATTGGCGCTGGCGTTTTCCAAAGTGCTGAATCTCCCTAGTGTCTCGGAAGATGACTATCCCGGTGATCCGCTGTTTGATGGTGAAGTTTCACCTCGCTTCCTAAAGGAGCAGAAGATTATTCCGCTCTCGCGGGACGAGAATAAACTGGTGCTGGCGATGGCGGACCCTTGTGATCAGTTCGCAATTCGCGCCGTTGAAGCGGCAGTTCAGTGCCCAGTCGAGGTGCGGGTTGGCATTCCGTCGGAAATTGATACCGCATTTGAAAAGGCCTACGGTGCTGAGCATCAAGAGAGTGCTGATGTCGCAGATGGGCTGATCGGTGGTGACGAGTGGGATGATGTTGAGCATCTCAAGGATATGGCCAGCGAAGCTCCTGTTATCCGCTTGGTTAACGCAATCGTTCAGCGGGCGGTGGAGTCCCGGGCATCAGATATTCATGTTGAGCCTTTTGAAGGGCGGCTTAAGGTCAGGTACCGCATCGACGGTGTGCTGATTGATGTGGAATCCCCTCCGGCCAGCTCGGCCGCCGCAGTGATTTCACGTATCAAAATCATGTCTAAACTCAATATCGCCGAACGCCGTCTGCCCCAGGACGGCCGTATCACTATGCGGGTACAGGGCAAAGAGCTGGATCTGCGTGTCTCAACGGTGCCAACGCTTTTTGGCGAGAGTGTGGTGATTCGTCTGCTCGATAAAGAGAGTGTCACTTTTGATTTTGATTCTTTGGGGTTTGATAAGCAGGCTATTGATACCTTCACTTCAGTGCTGAAGATGCCCCACGGTATCATTCTGGTTACAGGGCCGACCGGTAGCGGTAAGAGTACATCGCTCTATACTGCGCTGAGTCGCCTGAATACGCCTGATCGCAAAATTATTACCGTTGAAGACCCTGTCGAATACCAGCTCAACGGCATTAATCAGATTCAGGTGAAGCCGCAAATCGATCTCACCTTTGCCAATGCGCTGAGAGCTATTGTACGTCAGGACCCGGATATCATTATGGTCGGGGAAATGCGCGATCTAGAGACCGCTCGTATTGCTGTCCAGTCGGCGCTGACCGGCCACTTGGTACTCTCCACTCTGCATACCAATGATGCTGCCGG
>JAKSCN010000366.1 GCA_022360595.1 Chromatiales bacterium | reverse complement strand
CCTCCCTCGATTTTTTTTGTTGATTCGCAAACTCAAGTCTTCGTTGTTTTTCTCATCTCCGCCTCCCACATGCAATCAATCGTGCACTGCAGTTGTTTAATCCAGAGCCAGAAGCTCATTGAAACGCAGCTTCTGGTCTGCCAAAGCCCTTTTGCAGCGCTTCAGGGAGGTCTGAAAAGCCATCTTCCTGGGCGAGATAGAGGTACATCTCCTGCTTTTTGCTACTGCGGTAGATCCAACAGGTGAGGGTGTCTGAAGCGGTGTCGTTCATGGTCAAAGCTGCAAAGGCGGTGGTGGCCCTATTCTAACTGAAATCAGGTTGAGAAATCAGTGTCCGTTTTGCTACGGTGCTGAGCTGCTTGATGGCGTATTCCCGTTTACTGGCGGCTGAGCGGGAGAGGGCTGGTTCAGCGTAGACCAGCTCCACCGGACGGCGTGAACGGGTGTAGCGCGCCCCTTTGCTGCCGTGATTATGCTCCTTTACCCGACGCTCCAGGTCGGAAGTGATGCCGGTGTAGAGACTGTTGTCACTGCAGCGCAGGATATAGACAAACCAGGGTGTGTCGGTCATGGTAAATCTCAAAGAGAGGTGGAGTGTTGCCACTCCACCGGGGTGCTGACTCTCTATCGCTATTTGACCGGCAGTGGTGGAACGCTCTCCAGTTTCCAGATATCGCGGTTGTACTCTTCCATGGTGCGGTCGGTGGAGAACTTGCCGCTACAGGCGGTATTCAATATGGCGCTTTTGATCCACTCGTCCCTATTTCGGTAGGCTGCAGCCGCCCGCTCCTGGGCTTCAACATAGCTGGCGAAATCAGCGGCGATCATCCAAGGGTCTTGTGGACTCAGAATTGAGTCGATGACCGGGTCGAAAATGCCGGGCTCGAATTGATTGAAGTGGCCCGTCTCCAACAGTGCCATCACCCGACCCAAGTTGGTGTCGTTGAGTACGATGCTTTGGGGATTGTAAGTGCGGCGTTGCTCGACCACTTCATCTTCGGTGAGGCCGAACAGGAAGAAATGGCCATCTCCCACCTCTTCACGGATCTCGATATTGGCGCCATCCAGGGTACCGATGGTCAGCGCTCCGTTCATCATGAATTTCATGTTGCCGGTGCCCGAGGCCTCTTTGCCGGCGGTGGATATCTGTTCCGACAGATCGGTGCCGGGGCAGATCACCTCCATGGCGGAGACACGGTAGTTGGGTAGAAAGACCACTTTCAGTCGGTCGCCTACCGCCTTGTCGTCATTGACCACGGCGGCGACATTATTGATCAGCTTAATGATCAGTTTGGCCTGAGCATAGCCGGGGGCAGCCTTGCCGCCGATCAGTACGCAACGGGGTGTCCAGTTGTCGGTTTCACCCGCCTTGATACGGGCGTAGAGGTGGATGACATGCAGGATGTTGAGCAACTGGCGTTTGTACTCGTGAATACGTTTCACCTGCACATCGAACATAGCGTCGGTGTTGAAGCGAACGCCACAGCACTGTTCCACCATATCGGCCAGGTGCTGCTTGTTCTTCTGCTTCACTTTGTGCCATTTTTTACGGAAAGCGGGGTGCTCGGCATGGGGTATCAACTGTTGCAGCTGCTCCAGGTCCCTGACCCAGCCGTCACCGATGGTTTTGTTGATGAGATCGCGCAGCTCCGGGTTACAGTGGGCCAGCCAGCGGCGCTGAGTGACGCCGTTAGTCTTGTTGTTGAACTTCTCCGGCCAGAGTTCGTAGAAGTCACGGAACAAACCCTCCACCAGCAGTTTCGAGTGTAGTTCGGCCACGCCGTTGACCGAGAAGCTGCCGACAATCGCCAGGTAGGCCATGCGTACCTGTGGGTCCGGCCCCTCCTCAATGATGGAGAGGCGACGCTGGCGCTCGGTATCACCCGGCCAGCGCCCCGCCACTTCGGCGAGGAAGCGGGCGTTGATCTCGTAGATGATCTCCAGTGGCCGTGGCAGGAGCTGCTTGAACAGGCGTACCGGCCACTTCTCCAGGGCTTCGGGTAGCAGGGTGTGGTTGGTGTAGGCCATCGTTTTTTGGGTAATTTCCCAGGCCTCAGCCCATGCCATTCGTTCCTCATCGACCAATAGGCGCATCAGTTCAGCGACTGCTACGGTGGGGTGGGTGTCGTTGAGCTGAAAGCAGTTTTTCTCGGCAAAGTGCTTCATGGTGTTGCCGTGACGACGCTTCCAGTCGCGAATAGCATCTTTCAGGCTGGCGCAGGCGAGGAAGTATTGCTGCTTTAACCGCAGGGCCTTACCGCTCTCACTGGCGTCGTTGGGGTAGAGCACCATGGTGATGTTTTCGGCGCTGTTTTTGGAGTTGACCGCCTCTGTATAACTGCCGGCGTTGAACTCATCCAGATTGAACTCATCGGTGGCGGCCGCCTGCCAGAGGCGCAGGGTGTTGACAGTGCCATTTTGGTAGCCGGGAATCGGTGTGTCGTAAGGGATGGCCAGCACATCGTTGGTGTCGACCCAGTGTACGATCAGTTTGCCATTGGGGTCATGGGCGTATTCAGTATG
>JAKSCN010000310.1 GCA_022360595.1 Chromatiales bacterium | reverse complement strand
GCTCCACCTGAAGACGCGGGTTCATCTCCATGAAATAGAAGCTTTTTCCGTCGGAGATGAACTCGACGGTCCCGGCGCCCCGATAGCCGGCGGCGCGGGCCGCGGCGACTGCGGCGGCACCGATCTCGGCCCGGCGCTCGGCGCTCAGGCCCGGCGCCGGTGCCTCCTCCAGCACCTTCTGGTGACGGCGCTGTACCGAGCAGTCACGCTCAAACACATGCACAGCGTTACCTTGGGTGTCGGCAAAGACCTGCAGCTCCACATGACGCGGGGCGAGCAGATAGCGCTCCAACAACACCTTGTCGTCACCGAACGACGCAAGCGCCTCACGGCGACAACTGGCGAGCGCTTCGTCAAACTCATCAGCGCTACTGACAATGCGCATACCCTTGCCTCCGCCACCGGCAGAAGCTTTGATCAGCAGCGGAAAACCGACCTTATCCGCTTCGGCGCGGAGCAGATCTGCCGACTGATCATCACCGTGATAGCCCGGCACCAGAGGCACATCCGCCTGTGACATCAGCGCCTTCGCTTCACTCTTCGAGCCCATGGCGCGGATTGCACTGGCTGGCGGGCCGATAAAGGTAATGCCCGCTTCGGCACAGGCCTCTGAGAAGTCTGCATTTTCCGAAAGAAAGCCGTACCCCGGGTGTACTGCCTGAGCGCCGCTCGCCTTGGCAACTTCAAGGATTTTGTCTGCCCGCAGGTAGCTGTCTTTAGCCGCTGCGGGTCCGATCAGAAAGGCCTCATCGCACATGCTGACATGCATGGCGTTGGCATCGGCTTCGGAGTAGACGGCAACCGTAGCAATCCCCATACGTTTGGCAGTGCGGGCAACACGGCAGGCTATTTCACCACGATTGGCTATTAGAATTTTATTGAACATCGGCCCTTATCTCCCAATCCAGTTTGCAGCGCGCTTTTCCAAAAAGGCGTTTAGCCCCTCTTTACCCTCATCTGACGCGCGGGTAGCGGTAATGCGTTTAGCCGTATCAGTAATAACGTCTGCCGTGGTGGGCTGATGAGCTACCGCAAATATCAGATCTTTAGCTGCCGCCAGGGCATTTGGACCACCTTTCAGCAGGTTATCGACCAGACCATCAATGGTGCTGTCCAGCTCGGTCTCATCCACCAGTTCATGCAGCAGGCCGAGGCGGTACGCCTCATTGGCATCGAAGCGTTCAGCGGTCTGAAAATAGCGCCGTGCAGCACGCTCACCGATAGCTGCCACCACATAGGGTGAAATAACCGCCGGGATCAGCCCCAGGCGCACTTCTGAGAGGCTAAAACGTGCTGCGTGGCTTCCCACCGCCATATCACAACAGGCGACCAGACCAACACCGCCGCCAAAGGTTGCTCCCTGTATCCGGGCGATAGTCGGTTTGCTGAAGGTATTGAGACGACGCATCAGCTCGGCCAACTCCATGGCATCGGCCATATTCTCCGCTTCACTGTAGTCAGCCATACGGCGCATCCAGCGCAAATCAGCCCCGGCCGAGAAGCTTTTGCCCTCTGAGCGCAACACCAGCACCCGTGCTTTAGGGTCGGCTTCAATGGTATCCAGCGCTTTTAACAATTGTTGAATCAGCGCATCGTCAAAGGCGTTGTGAATCTCTGGGCGGTTGATACAGAGCGAAGCTACACCCCGTTCATCCAGTTCAATAATCACTGCGTTGTCAGACATCTTGCTCTCCTCACCCATCACATTCTGAAGACACCAAACTGGGTCTTCTCAATCGGTGCATTGAGCGACGCGGATAGCGCCAGTCCCAACACAGTTCGGCTATCGGCAGGGTCGATAATGCCGTCATCCCAGAGACGAGCACTGGCGTAGTACGGGTGCCCCTGATGCTCATACTGCTCACGAATCGGCTGTTTGAATGCCTCTTCATCGTCTGTAGCCCAGCTCTCGCCGCGCGCTTCCAGTGCATCCCGCTTGATCTGTCCCAGCACATTGGCCGCCTGCTCACCGCCCATGACTGAAATACGAGCATTGGGCCACATCCACATGAAACGGGCGCCGTAGGCGCGGCCGCACATTGCGTAGTTACCGGCCCCGAAGCTGCCGCCAACCACCATGGTGAATTTGGGCACCTTGGCACAGGCCACTGCAGTTACCATCTTGGCGCCATCTTTAGCAATACCGCCCGACTCATACTTTTTACCGACCATAAAGCCGGTGATGTTCTGCAGGAACACCAGGGGGATACCGCGCTGGGCGCAGAGCTCAACAAAATGTGCCCCTTTCTGGGCAGACTCTGAGAAGAGAATGCCGTTATTGGCGATAATACCAACCGGATAGCCGTAGATGTGGGCAAAGCCGCAAATCAGGGTAGTCCCATAAAGACGCTTGAACTCATCGCACTCACTACCATCGACAATACGGGCGATCACCTCGCGGATATCGAAAGGCTTGCGCAGATCGGTGGGAACAATGCCGTACAGCTCTTCGGTGGGATAGAGCGGCTCACGCGCCTCTTTCATGGAGATAGTGGGCTGCTTGGTGCGATTCAGGGTGGAGACGACCTGACGGGCAAGCCCCAATGCATGGCTGTCGTTCTGGGCATAGTGGTCGGTTACACCTGAAGTGCGGGAATG
>JAKSCN010000241.1 GCA_022360595.1 Chromatiales bacterium | reverse complement strand
GGCTCAACCCCTCTTTTCGAAATAATATGGGGGGCCAAGGCCATTTTTTCGCCCAGCGGCGTTATCAGTCACTTATGTAGACTCACTACACGGCGCTCCTTCTGCCTTGCTGGACAAAAAAATGGCCTTGGCAGTGACGATCAAATTAGTGTTAGCAGGCCCTGGTCAACTTATTGAACAAAGAAAGCTGTGAAATAAAGGTCATCAATTTTTTTATCACCGGAAATCTCCTCCATTACTTTCTGAAGCGCTTTAAGGGCCGCTACCCGCAGTTTTTCCTTACCTTTAGGCGACTTCAACTCTTCGCCTTTCTGGTCTCCGAACAGCATCAAAAGTTCATGACGCAGAGCAGGAGCGTGGGTCTGAATATCAGGCAAATTGATCTCATCCTTGGTCATAAGCTGCACATCGCAGCGCATATATTTCCCTCGTCCCTGAATGTTTACCACCAGTGAGGGGTTCATCTCGTGATAGCCAATGACCTTTTTCTCCTCTTCCTCCTCGTCATCTGCCGCCATTACCGAACCGGCAAAACAGAGAGCCATAGCGATCAACAACTGAGATAAAAAACGCATATTTACCGTCCATTTCTGATATAAACCACAATCAGCCTTCTTATCGGCATTCAAAAAGAGTTCTTGAAGTAAACAGCAGACCACTATGAGCCACGGCCCCTTAATGCTAGACCTGTCAGGTATCTCCCTGACAACACTTGAAAAAGAGATGTTGGAGCACCCCGCAGCAGGGGGCGTTATTCTCTTCACCCGCAACTACGAATCACCGCGCCAGATTGCCAGCCTCATCGCTGAGCTGCACAAACTGAAAGAGCCGCAACTGCTGATAGCAGTGGACCAGGAGGGGGGCCGTGTACAGCGCTTTCGCCCGGGGTTCACGGAGTTGCCGCCCCCGGCCTGGTATGGCCAACGCTACGACCATAATCCTGAAACAGGGCGAAAAACGGCAGAGCTGGCGGGCTGGCTGATGGCCAGAGAGCTGCGCAGTGTTGGTGTGGATTTCAGCTTCGCCCCGGTGCTCGATCTGGACCGGCAGGTGAGCGAAGTGATTGGTGACCGAGCCTTCCATGTCCAACCTGACATCGTTGCTAAGCTGGCTATCTCCTGGATGCGCGGCGCCCGCGAAGCGGGCATGCCTTCGGTGGGCAAACACTATCCGGGCCACGGCGGTGTTTGTGAAGACTCCCACTTGGCGTTGCCCATCGACCGCCGTAACCCTGAAGATATCATGCAGGAAGACCT
>JAKSCN010000426.1 GCA_022360595.1 Chromatiales bacterium | reverse complement strand
GGGCTGGCCAGTTCAATATGGCCCATACGCTCACGGCGCACCTTCTGCAAGGTAACCTCCACACCACACTTCTCACACACTACGCCGCGATGTTTCAGGCGCTTGTATTTACCGCAGAGACACTCGTAGTCATTGACCGGGCCAAAGATCTTGGCACAGAACAGACCATCGCGCTCCGGCTTGAAGGTTCTGTAGTTAATGGTCTCTGGTTTCTTCACTTCACCATAAGACCAGGAACGAATCATGTCGGGAGAGGCCAGACCGATACGAATGGAATCGAAGTCCTCGCTCTGCCCCTGCTGCTTCAGAATTTTAAGTAGATCTTTCAAGATCGTATCTCCTGCAATCGGGTCCTAGATGTCTAACGTTACGGTTACCGGATTCACACCCGGACCCTTACTCCCGTTCCAACTCGATATTAATACCCAGCGAGCGGATCTCTTTGACCAGTACGTTGAACGACTCTGGCATACCGGCCTCCATACGATGATCGCCATCGACGATGTTCTTATACATACGGGTACGACCGGTGACATCGTCCGACTTGACGGTCAGCATCTCCTGCAGCGTATAGGCGGCACCGTAGGCCTCCAATGCCCAGACCTCCATCTCACCGAAGCGCTGGCCACCAAACTGCGCCTTACCACCCAGCGGCTGCTGAGTAACCAAGCTATATGGACCAGTGGAACGTGCGTGCATCTTGTCATCGACCAGATGGTTCAGCTTCAACATGTACATGTAACCCACGGTAACAGGGCGATCAAACGCCTCACCGGTACGGCCATCGTACAGCGTGGTCTGACCTGTCAACGGCAGGTCCGCCAATTCCAGCATCGATTTAATCTCATCTTCAGAAGCTCCATCAAAGACCGGGGTTGCCATCGGCACCCCCCCTCGCAGGTTCTTCGCTAAAGTGAGTACCTCTTCATCGGTCAGCGAGGCAATATCTTCCCGCTTACCGCTGGTGTTGTAGACTTTATCCAGGAAGTTACGCAGTTCAGCCATTTTCGCCTGAGCCTGCACCATCTTACCGATCTGGCGTCCAACACCTTTCGCCGCCCATCCAAGGTGGGTCTCCAGTACCTGCCCAACATTCATGCGGGAAGGTACACCCAGCGGGTTCAGTACGATATCGACCGGCTCCCCATCGGCGGAGAACGGCATATCTTCGATCGGCACGATATTGGAGATAACCCCTTTGTTACCGTGACGCCCGGCCATCTTGTCACCCGGTTGGATACGGCGCTTCACCGCGACGTAGACTTTGACCATTTTCAGCACGCCTGGTGCCAGATCATCGCCGGTAGTCAGCTTGCGTTTCTTCTCTTCAAACTTCTCACGGAAGGTTTCGCGCTGCTGCTTGATCTGCTCGGAAATAGCTTCGAGCTGGGCTGCAGCCTCTTCATTACGCAGACGAATTTCGAGCCACTTATCACGCTCCAGTTCGGTCAGGTAAGACTTGGTGACCTTGGAACCGGCTTTCAACTGGGCCGGGCCACCGTCTGCAACCTTACCAATGAGCATCTTCTCAACACGCTCAAAGGTGTCGTCTTCCATGATACGAAGCTGGTCGTTCAGGTCCTGACGGACACGATCCAGTTCGGCATTTTCGATCTGCAGTGCACGGGCATCTTTCTCAACACCATCACGGGTAAAGACCTGTACGTCGATAACCGTACCGGCCATACCGGACGAGATGCGCAGTGAAGTGTCCTTCACATCCGCTGCTTTCTCACCAAAGATCGCGCGTAGCAGCTTCTCTTCTGGAGTCAGCTGAGTTTCACCTTTCGGAGTAACCTTACCGACCAGAATATCGCCTTCCTTCACCTCGGCACCGATGTAGACGATACCCGACTCATCCAACTTAGCCAGGGCAGCCTCACCAACATTGGGGATATCACCGGTAATCTCTTCCGGCCCCAGTTTGGTGTCACGCGCCATGCAGGTGAGCTCTTCGATATGAATCGTGGTGAAGCGATCCTCTTTCACAACCCTTTCGGAGACAAGAATCGAATCCTCAAAGTTGTAGCCGTTCCAAGGCATGAACGCCACACGCATGTTCTGACCCAGCGCCAGCTCACCCATGTCGGTGGACGGACCGTCAGCCAGCACATCACCACGAGCAATCTGGTCGCCTGGCATTACCAGTGGACGCTGATTGATGCAGGTGTTCTGGTTGGAGCGGGTGTACTTGGTCAGGTTGTAGATATCGACACCCGCCTCGCCCGCCTGGGTCTCGTCGTCGTTGACGCGAACCACGATGCGCGCGGCATCCACCGAGTCGACGAAGCCGCCGCGACGGGCAACCACGGTAACGCCGGAGTCGATGGCCACGGTGCGCTCGATACCGGTACCCACCACCGGCTTCTCGGCCTTCAGCGTCGGCACCGCCTGGCGCTGCATGTTGGAACCCATCAGCGCGCGGTTG
>JAKSCN010000020.1 GCA_022360595.1 Chromatiales bacterium | reverse complement strand
CATCTTCCCTGATGGCAAGCGCATCATCCTGCTGGCTGAAGGTCGACTGGTCAATCTGGGTTGCGCCACCGGCCACCCCAGTTTTGTGATGTCCAACAGCTTTACCAACCAGACTCTGGCCCAGATGGAGATCTTCAACGCGGCAGAGGGACAGTACACCAACCAGGTCTACACCTTGCCCAAACACCTGGATGAAGAGGTGGCTCGCCTACACTTGGCGAAGATCGGCGCAGCCCTGACCACGCTGAGTCAACAGCAGGCCGACTATATCGGTGTCCCGGTTGAGGGGCCCTACAAAGCCGACCATTACCGTTACTAAGCGGATATAGGCACTCAAGCCCCAGAGCTGAACGCTCTGGGGCTTGCCTGTATGCTCCACTTGCGATCTTGATCACTATCCGCGTCGATAGGTATGCTTTGACCATGGAATCACAAACCCAATTCACACCCACATTCAGTTTTGAACTGTTTCCGCCCAAAACGGAAGCAGGCATGGAGAAATTGCAGGCCAACGTACTCAAACTGGCGACTGTCAATCCACTCTATTTTTCCGTCACCTATGGTGCCGGAGGCTCAACCCAAAACCGTACCTTTGAGACCGTCAACTGGTTGCTCTCGCAAGGTATAGAGACCGCCCCTCACCTCTCCTGTATTGGCGGCACCCGCGAAGAGATCATCAGCATTCTCAAGCGCTACCAGGAGCAAGGCATTACACGCCTGGTGGCACTGCGGGGGGACCTGCCTTCCGGCGCCGGTATGGGCGGACTTGGTGAACTTAACTACGCCAACGAGTTGGTTGAGCTGATCCGCAGCGAGTTTGACGACTTCTTCCGCATCGAAGTTGCCGCTTACCCGGAGTTTCATCCCCAGGCAACTTCTGCTGAGGCCGATGTTAAAAACTTCAAGCGTAAGGTAGAAGCAGGGGCCAACGCCGCTATAACTCAGTACTTCTATAATCCTGACGCCTACTTCGAGTTTGTCGACATCTGTGAAAAGCAGGGACTCAATATCCCCATCGTACCCGGCATCATGCCGATCACCAACTACTCCAACCTGGTGCGCTTCTCCGATGCCTGCGGGGCAGAGATCCCGCGCTGGGTCCGCAAGCGCTTGGAGGCGATGGGTGATGATAAAGAGAGCATCAAGGCATTTGGCCTTGATGTGGTCACTGCTATGTGTGAACGCTTGCTGGCAGAAGGCGCACCTGGCCTGCACTTCTATACAATGAACCAGTCGACCACGATACTGAAGCTTTGGGATAACCTAAACCTCTCTGAACGCTGATAGATGCGCACATCCAGAGTCTACACTGACCAGCCACTATCAGTCGGAGCCTGCGTAACACTTGAAGAGGGGCCGGCCCGGCATCTGGCGCAAGTGTTACGCCTTAAAGCCAACGCATCAGTTGTGCTTTTCAACGGTGATGGGCACAACTACCAGGGCGTCATTACAACCTTGCAAAAGCGCCATGTTGCGGTGACCCTCTCTTCGGTTGGCGAGGCCGAGCCTGTCCCCACGCTTGAAATCCACCTAGGCCTGGGCATCTCAAAATCTGAGCGCATGGACTTTGCCATTCAGAAAGCCGTGGAGCTGGGTGTGAGCGAAATTACCCCGTTGGTAACTGAACGCTGTGTGGTAAGGATTTCGGATCAGCGCATGCAAAAGCGGCTTCAGCACTGGCGCAACATCATTATATCTGCCTGCGAACAATCAGGGCGACGGCGTCTGCCACATCTACACGAGACTCAGCCGCTGAAGAGCTGGTTGGACGCCCATACGCACAGTAGCGGCTTCCTGCTGGATCACCGCAGCGAAAAGTCCTTCCCTGACTTTGCACCACCGACAAATGCCACTACGCTGCTGGTTGGCCCTGAAGGCGGATTATCTGAGGATGAGCGAAACCGGGCGAAGGCGAGCGGCCTGCAGGGCGCCAGACTCGGCCCACATGTACTGCGCACAGAGACAGCACCACTGGCCGCCATTACTGCACTACAAACGTTGTGGGGAGACTTTCGCTAAGCAAGCTAACGTCTGGAGAGTTAGCCCTGTTCCTGTACCACCGCCTGTTCCAATGCATCCAGATCAGGAATCCACGCCACCTGACCGCTTACATCGACTTGGCGCAATACCATGTCGGCATCTTCACCGTCGACCGGGGAGATTGTATGTTGGTCAATACGCGCCAAGTGGGGAATAGAGCTGAGACGAATACCGATATAAGGGCAATCAGCATTGCCATTCAGCGTGTTGCAGATAGCGATGCGCGCACGGTGGTTGCTCTCGGCGACAGGCAGTCCCAACAAAAGCTCATAAGCCACCACAGGCACCGTCTGCTGACGCCATTCAACCGTTCCCAACAACCAATCCGCACTACTGTTCTCAATAGATGTTGGCTGTTGAAAACCAACCACTTCATTGACTGTTGCATTGGGCAGCAGCAGTTGCGCATCCTGTACAGGCAGCAGCACACCACGAATTTCAGCAGAATCTGTCTGGCTCATGACGCACTCTCCTGTATGACTGAGTAGATGTTATCCAGCAGATCACTCTCCTGATAGGGTTTACCCAGATAACGTTTTACACCCAGCTCCATCGCCCGGTTACGGTGTTTCTCACCGGTTCTGGAGGTAATCATAATGACCGGAATACCGTTCAGCTCCTCGGAGTTTTGCAAATGTCTGGCCAGCTCATAACCATCCATACGCGGCATCTCAATATCCAGCAGCATGACATCGGGCCGATGTTCCTGCAGGGTCGCAAGTGCGTCGACACCGTCTTTCGCGGTGATAACATTCATGCCATTACGCTCCAGCAGACGACCAGTCACCTTTCTCACGGTGATCGAGTCATCCACCACCATCACCGTGCGGCCATAACCAATCTGTTCACCCTCATCGACTCCAACATCCTCGGCAGGAGCAGCCGTATGGGCAATATCGAGACGCACCAGCGCAGCCACATCAAGCAGTAGCGCAACACGTCCATCAGCCAGAATAGTGCCGCCAGAGATATAACGAACCGTGCTGATCTGCGGCCCCACCGATTTCACCACCACCTGGCGGTTACCGATAATGCCATCAATCTGCAGCGCCACATGGTGATCACCAGCGCGCACCAGCAACATGGGATACCATTTGCGCTGACTGGAGAGATCCAGTTGGCTGACATTCAATAGCGCGCCCAGATAGCGCACCTGGTAGTCTTGGCCAGCATAGTTGTAAGCCGCCTGCTCACCTTCGTAGCAAGCCTTAAGCTCAGCGTAACTGACACGCACCACACCTAGAATACTGGTGTGTGGAATTGCGTAGATCTCTTCGCCCAACTCCACCAGCAAAGCGTCGGCAATAGCCAGGGTCAGCGGCAACCGCACCATAAAGCGAGTGCCTTGGTTCACCTCAGAGGCAACATCCAGTGCGCCGCCGAGCTGTTTCACCTCGCTAACCACCACGCCGAGGCCTACACCGCGACCGGCGATCTGAGTCACCTCCGCGGCAGTACTAAAACCATGTTCAAAGACAAACTGGAGAATATCGTTATCGGTAACATCCGCACCGGGATCAAGCAGACCGTTGGCAATGGCACGCTCTTTAATTGCGTCGGTATTGATGCCGGCGCCATCGTCCGCCACTGTAACCAATATATCCGTACCCTCACGACGCACATCCAAAGTGATGCGTCCTTCCAGATCCTTACCACTCTGACGTCGCTGCTCGGGCGATTCGATACCGTGAGAGACGGAGTTGCGTAGCAGATGCTCCAATGGACCAATCATCCGCTCCAGAATACGGCGATCGAGCTGGCTCTCAGCACCACGGATCTCCAGTCTTGCCTGCTTACCCATCGGGTTACAGGTCTGGCGAACGATCCGATGCAGGCGCGGCACCAACTGCGAGAAGGGCACCATACGTGTGCGCATCAAGCCGTCCTGCAGATCATTGGCGATACGTGACTGCTGGAGCAACAAAGTATCGGTCTCTTTCTGCAGCTCGTCGAGGTACTGATAAATGTTGTTCAAGTCATTTACCGTCTCCATCAAGCTTCGCGAGACCTGCTGAATGGTGGAGAAGCGGTCGAGTTCAAGCGGATCGAACTCTTCATCCAGTTCGTCCTGCTCTTCCTTATCCTGGTCATAGCGAAACAGAATCTGCGCTTCAGTCTCGATCTCAAGCTGGCGCAACTGGCCCCGTAGACGATCAACCGTCTGCTCCAGCTCATCCAGGTTGAATCCGAGTGCAGTATTCTGTTGCTCAACACGGGCACGGTAGATACTCACCTCACCGGCATGGTTGACCAATCTATCGAGCAACTCTGAGCGGACACGCACCTGCTCCCGATTTGGCCGTGGTGTTGTCGGTGCTGCTGTCGTTTTTACTCTGTCACCGGAGAAGGCAATAGGTTCTGCAGGCGCAGACACCTCATCGTTTGCCACTTCTGGTTCTTGCTCAGCCGGCTCCACTTCAGACTCAGAAGCCTCGGGTTGAGCCGGTGCATCGGACTCAGGCGTTTCAGCAACAGGCTCTGGTTCGGCAGTCTCCTCCGGTTCAACAGCTTCAGACTGATCTGCTTCGACACTCTCGGCCGCGACAGGGGGCTCATCATCCTTGCCCTCCAGGCGCCTGACCAAATCATCAGCCATCCGCACTTGAGGCCCTGCAGAGAGATCTTCTATCTGCTCGGCCAGACGATCGATCACTACCTGGGCAAGCTCGATCACCTGCGGTGTAGCCTCCCGGCGTTGATTATCAACATCGGTCAGCAGTGATTCAAAGGCGTGGCTTAAATCGCCCACAGGGATCGCCCCCGCCAAGCGCGCACCACCCTTTAAGGTATGCAGTGTTCGTTCGAGTTCGGCTACCGGCTCACTGGATGATGGATTGGCCGACCACTGTTGATAGCTGTTTTCAATGCTTTCAAGCAGCTCGCGCGCCTCTTCCAAGAAGATTTCAATCAGCTCAGGATCACCATCTACCTCCGCCATCTCGACGGAAGCGGCCAGAGGCGCCTCCAGTGATGGAGTGATCAGCGGTTGATCATCCTGGGCGCTCTCAGCTTGATCCTGGTCGCCACTCTCGGCTGCATCATCGCCGGCTTCTGTCTGCTCCTCAGCGATCTCGAGTGCATCAACTTGCTCACTCTCTTCGAGATCGGTTAGCGCGACAGGCGCTTCGCTTGGTTCTTCTTCAGAGGGTTCTGCGGCGACCAAGGGCGGTTCAGATTCGTCCTGATCCGTTATCTCTTCTTCTGGCTCTTCAGATGCGCTGTCAGTTTCCTGCTCAGAACTCTCTTCCGCATTGGGTATTTCATCAATGATCAGGTCAACAACCGGAGTCTCCTCCAGTGGCGGCTCAGCCAGAGTGATCTCTTCAGGCTCGCTATCGTCATCCACTGCTGATACCGGCTCAACCTCTTCTGCGATTTCGGAGGTATCATCGGGTGGTTCAGATTCATCCTGATCCGTTATCTCTTCTTCGAGCAGCTCTTCAACGCTGTCAATTTCCTGCTCAGAGCTCTCTTCTGCACTGGATACTTCATCAATGATCAGGTCAACAACCGGAGTCTCCTCCAGCGGCGGCTCAGCCAGAGTGATCTCTTCAGGCTCGCTATCGTCATCCACTGCTGATACCGGCTCAACCTCTTCTGCGATCTCAGAAGTACCATCAGGCACCTCTTCAACCAGATCAGCCTGCGGCAACTCATCGGGCGACAGCTCTTCTGACAGCAGCTCGACAACTGGCATCTCGATTTCAGAGACGATCTCTCCCACTTTATCCTGAGCCAGCGCCAACTGGGAATCGGCGTCGAACTCATCAGCAGCCTCTACCTCAACCAGCTCCTCTTCAACAACCGGCACAGCCTCGGCCAGAAGAGACTCTGACACACTATCTGCATCAACAGGCGCATCAGCACGCTGCTCTTGGAGGACAGTACAAGCCGCTTCGACATCCCTGACTATAGCCTCCCAATCCGGCAGCACACTGCCCGGCTCATTGATACAGGCGAGAATCGCCTCAATACCACCGACACCTCGCTCCAACAGCGCAATGATCGCCTCATCGGCATGGATATTCTGATCAGAGAGTAGATTAATGTATTTCTCATTAGCCGCACTAATCGCCGCGATGGAGTCCACCTCAGACATTTTGGCGCTGCCATGCAAGGTATGCCAGGCGCGAACCAAACGGCTGTCGACGGCGCAGTTGAGTTCACTCGCCTGACAGTCTTTGAGAAATCTACGCAGAGTATCGATATGACCCTGGGACTCGGCCTGGAAGATCTCCAGCAATACCGGGTCCATCGAGACAGCCGGCTCAACGACCACCTCTTCTTCGGCACTGCTCTCTTCCACCGCCACATCCGTTGTAACCGTGGAGACCGTTTCATCGACAACAAAATTGGGATCGGTCAGCGAAAAGGCGCGATCCATAATAGGCTGCAGATCAACCTGGGCTTGCTCACCACGCTCCTGACAATCGATCAGTTCGGGTAGCACGGCAACACAGTCATTCAGCACCTGAACAACAGCGGGAGAGGCTTCAACCGTACCGTCAATGACACGGTTCAGCATATTCTCTACCGACCAGGCCAGTTCGCCGATGGTCAGCGCACCAACCAAGCGGCCACTGCCTTTTAAGGTGTGGAAAGAGCGCCGGAAAGTGATCAAGGCATTCTGGTCATCCCGATCATTCAGCCAGCGCGGCAGGTACTCTTGGATTACACCCAACTCTTCCCGCGCCTCTTCAATAAAGATATCGAGAATTTCAGGATCGATATCCTCAAGCGGTGGTTTGTCAGCCGAAGCTGTGGGTGCGGGCGCCGGTGCCGGCTCTGCAACCGGGGTCTCTACGACAGGCTCTTGTGCTTCCGCCGCCTCTTCAGTGGGTTCGGGAGCGGCTTCTGGCGACGCCTGCTCCAGGGTATCCTCTTCACCCGGTTTGTCTGCAGGCCCGAGATGGAGCTGCTCCATCGCCTCACGCGTCACCTGCAGGATATCGTTCTGTACTCCCCGGCCCTCAACGATCGCCTCCATAAAGTACTCAATACTGGTGACAGCATCGGCAAAGGCGTTGAGTTCATCGTTATCCGGAACATCATCGGTAGCGATCAGGCGGGTTTCGACATAGCTTGCCAACTGCTCCAACAGCCCCGCGGGTTCGCTCAGCTTAAGAATGCTGAAGGCACCGGCGATGGTCTTGAATTTGTGTGGGACATGGAGCAGATTACTGTCGACTTCAGGCGCTTCGATATAACTGATGACCGCATCCTTACTGCGTGTCATATCCAGTGTCGCCTCATGCATGACCGAGTCGACGAGGCGTTCAAACTCACCTTCCGGGAGTGTTGACTCACTATCCTCGCCGACACTCTCCATCACATAGGCATGACGTGGCTCAGATAGATTTTTCAGAGATGTTTCGATAAACAGAATGTCGCTTGCCATCGACATTAGCGCTTGATCATTCAGCGCTTCACCCTGCAGCACCGCTTTAGAGATGGTCTCTGCTTGGCGTTTCAACCTATTGCGCAGTCCGCCCTGACCAACCATACCGAGTGTATCGGCAAGTTTACGCATGGGCTGTTCCAGCTCACCGAGCTGGTTCAAATCATCACTCTGGGTGCGAATGAAAAGATCAAGACCATCCTTAATACTGGTCAGATCTTCACCGATGGCAGTGCGTAGCGAATCAAACAGTTCGCGTCCCGGCGCGTGCAGTGCATTACGCTCCTTGGAGAGCGCCGCCTCATCCAACACTACATCGGATAGACGATAAGTACGTTGGATCTCTTGAATAGCCGGATTATCGCTCTTTGCACAAGCGATGTAGTAAAGCAGGTTTTTCAGATAATCGTTGGCGCCTTCGCTATCGAGGGAGGTCTCATCACCGGTCATGACGCCCTTGATGTAGCGGTCGATTCTGCCAACCAATTGCTTGGTGGCGAAGCCACTGTCGACACTGCCTTCCATCAAGCCTACGGCCAGTGCGTGACCGGATTTGAACAGTCGTTTGACCGCTTCAGTACCCGCTTTATCGGCAACCTGCTGAAAGAAATCGGCGATTGCCTCCAGTCCACCTTTGGTATCGGTGTCACGATACCAATCGAGTAAGCCTCTGTGATACCGCAGTCTGTTTTTGCGCAAAAACTGAGGCAGCTCAGCATTAGCGACGCCAGACGCCTCTTCCTCCTGCAGCTGTCGATCGAGTTCCGGCGAGAAGAACCCCACTTCAGAAAGCAGGGGGGCCTCGCGGGTAGCCCGCAGCTCGTTCAGGAGTGGTAACAGCAGGATAGGCAAATCGCGAGCGCCACCTTCCAGTTTCTCCAAATAGTCGGAGAGCTGGATAATTGCAAGCATCAACGCCTCAGCGGCCTCTTCCTGCTGTTTGACCCGCTCTTCCTTCAAAGCGATGGAGACCAGCTCCATCTCTTCCGCCAGCATCGCCGCGCCATAGATCTGTACCATCTGCAGCGTGCCATGCACCTGATGCAGATTTGCAATACAGTCGTCAATAAGCGCCTGTTCATCATCCTCTGCAAATGCTTCAAGGGAACGACGAGAGGTTGTTAGAGCAAGATCTAACTCACCTCTAATCCATTTCAGCGTACTGTAGTCTTTAGTACTGTGCATGCGCGGCACTTAGCTCCATCGAGGACTGTTATCAGTAGGTATCGGCATTTACTCAGGCAATCTAAAACCGGCAACAGAACGCTGCAGGTCATCCGCCAGGTCAGCCAGCATACCGATCGACGCAGCCGTCTGAGCAGTACCATCCGATGTCTGGGTGGTAATCTCCTGGATAACACTCATGGTGTCATCAATGCGGCCCGACTCTTCTGATTGAGAACGCGCTGAGTGAGACACCAGAGAGATTCGGTCAGCGATGTAGTTGGATACATTTTCAATCTCTTTCAGCGCTTCACCCGCATCCTCGGCCAACTTCGCACCGGCTACCACCTCAGTGGTGGTCGATTCCATTGAACTCACCGCCTGATTGGTATCGGCCTGAATCGTCTTAACCAGCGCCTCGATCTGCTTGGTCGCGTTACCTGAACGCTCCGCAAGACGCTGCACCTCGTCCGCAACCACCGCAAAGCCTCGACCGGCTTCCCCGGCCATCGCCGCCTGCATCGCCGCATTCAAGGCCAGAATGTTGGTCTGGTCGGCAATGTCGTCAATCAGCTCAACGATATCCCCAATCTCCTGGGAACTCTCACCGAGACGCTTGATTCGTTTCGAGGTCTCTTGGATCTGCTCACGAATAGTATCCATGCCTTGAATAGTCCGGCGTACCGTATCGGCACCCTTTGCTGCAATATCAACCGAACGCTGCGCAATTTCTGTCGATTCGTTGGCATCTTGAGACATTTGGTCAATCGCCGCCGCCATATCTTTCATCGAGCTGTTGGCTGAGATGATCTGCTCGGCCTGATGCTCACTCGCCTCGGCGAGATGCATGGCAGTTGCGCGACTCTCCTGAGCAGAACTTGATACCTGCTCTGAAGTTTGGTTAATGGTGGTTACCAGACTGCGTAGTGCCTCGATCGCGTAGTTGATAGAGTCAGCAATCGCACCGGTTACGTCCTCGGTCACCGTCGCGGTCACGGTTAAATCACCATCCGCTAGGTCACCCATCTCATCAAGCAGT
>JAKSCN010000674.1 GCA_022360595.1 Chromatiales bacterium | reverse complement strand
GGTATCAACGAGTCGGATGTAAATCTGGCACTTACCTCCGGCGCTTTCGTTATCGGCTTTAACGTCCGTGCTGATGCCACAGCCCGTCGTGCAGCCGAAGAGCAGGGTGTCGATATTCGCTACTACAGCATCATCTACGAGATCATCGATGATGTGAAAAAGGCGATCTCCGGTATGTTGTCGCCCGAAGTGCGCGAAGAGATTATTGGTCTGGCTGAAGTACGCGATGTATTCCGCTCCTCCAAACTGGGGGCGATCGCCGGTTGTATGGTGGTTGAAGGTACCGTTAAGCGTAACAATCCGATCCGTGTACTGCGTGACAACGTGGTTATCTACGAAGGCGCCCTCGAATCTCTGCGTCGCCATAAGGATGATGTACAAGAGGTTAAATCGGGTACCGAATGCGGTATCGGTGTGAAGAACTACAACGATGTCAAAGTGGGCGATCACATTGAGGTCTTTGAACGCACCGAAGTGGCGCGTGAGATCTAATCGGGCTGTCTGAACTTATGGCACGTGAATTTGCTAGAACCGATCGGGTGGGCTCGCAGATGCAGCGCGAGCTCGCCGTCATCGTCCGTGATGAGATCTCTGATCCACGCCTCGGCATGATCACCATTCAAGAGGCACGGGTGGTGCGGGATTTCTCCCATGCCACCATCTACTTCTCTATGCTGGGTGGCGAACTGGACGCCAAGCAGGCAACTAAAGCTCTGAATGAGAAGGCGCCGCTGCTGCGTCATGAATTGGGGCAGCGGATGCGGATGCGTACTGTTCCTGAGCTGCACTTCACTTACGATGACTCAACCCGGCGTGGTAACGAGCTTTCAGATCTTATCGAACAGGCGATTGCGCAAGACGCAAAGCATCATCAAGAGTAGGAGTTAACACACGATGGGCCGACGCCGACAGAGAGGTCGTGATGTCCAGGGCGTTCTATTGCTGGACAAACCTCTAGGTAAAACCTCCAACGACGCCCTGCAGCGGGCAAAACGCATTTTCTACGCCAAGAAGGCCGGTCATACCGGCAGTCTCGATCCTCTAGCCACAGGTCTGTTGCCGCTCTGTTTCGGTAACGCTACTAAAGTGTCTGCCTTCCTGTTGGATGCCGACAAGCGCTACTGGACCAAGGTGAAACTGGGTGAAACCACGACCACCGCCGATGCAGAGGGTGAAGTTGTCTCCACTCGTCCGGTTGACGGTATTGATGAGGCCAAAGTTGAAGCGGTGCTGGAGCAGTTCCGTGGGGATATTGAGCAGATTCCCCCCATGTACTCAGCCTTGAAGCACCAGGGCAAGCGACTTTACGAATTGGCCCGCGATGGTGTTGAGGTGGAGCGCGAACCGCGTCCGGTCACTATTCATGAGCTGAAAATTCTCAAATTTGATCTGCCCGAGATTGAACTGGATGTGCGCTGTTCGAAGGGCACTTACGTGCGTACTTTGGCGGAAGATATCGGTGAAGCGCTTGGGTGCGGTGCCCACGTATCAGCGCTTCGGCGCACGGGTGTTGGCCCCTATGCCAGTGGAGAACTGGTCACCATGGATCAACTGGAAGAGATGGCCGATGCCGACTACGCCGATATGGATAAACTGCTACTGCCCGTCGACTCAGCTCTGCAGGATTGGCCGGCGGTCAATCTCAATGCGGATCTCACCTACTACCTGCGCCAAGGCCAGCCGGTGATTGTCCCCAATGCGCCGACGCAAGGTCGGGTCAGGCTCTATGATCACCAGGAACAGTTTATCGGCATTGGCGAAATTCTGGATGATGGGCGGGTTGCACCGAGTCGTCTGATGTAACATTTTTGACTCCCCGGAAGCTATCCAAAAATGGTTCTATGGTAGCCAAAAAAGTAAGAAAATTTGCGCAGTTAGCGAAAACCCATCATACTTCGGATCTCTGTGATGCCGGGCGGCCTGGCGGCTGGCCAGTCATCACTAAAAACAGTCGATATGCGGCTGTAATCCCACCGCGCTGAACCCATGTCGGAGCGGTGGCGAAATTTAATATTACCTACATGAGGACAGAAACATGACTATGACCACTGAAGAGAAGCAGGCAATCATCGCGGAATACGGTAAAGACACTAAAGACACCGGTAGCCCGGAAGTACAAGTTGCTCTGTTGACCTCTCGCATTAACCAGCTCACTGAACACTTCTCTGAGCACAAGCACGACCACCACTCACGCCGTGGTCTGGTGCGCATGGTTAACTCTCGTCGCAAGCTGTTGGACTATCTCAAGTCGAAAGATGTCGAGCGCTATCGTAGCCTGATCTCACGTCTCGGCCTGCGTCGCTAAAATAAGTACGAGGACACGATCGTGACCCCTATAAAGAAAGAATTTCAGTTTGGCGACCGCAAGGTCACCTTTGAAACAGGTGAAGTTGCACGTCAAGCCGATGCTGCAGTTTTGGTTAATATGGATGACACCGTGGTGCTCTGTACCGTTGTTGGCACCAAAGCCAGCGATGTCGCCAGAGACTTTTTTCCACTAACGGTTGATTACCAGGAGAAGACCTACGCAGCGGGTAAGATCCCCGGTGGTTTCTTCAAGCGTGAAGGTCGTCCTTCTGAAAAGGAGATTCTGGTCTCCCGCCTGATCGATCGTCCGATCAGACCACTTTTCCCCAAGGGGTTCACTAACGAAGTGCAGGTCATCTGTACCGTTAAATCACTCAACCCCGCAGTTGATCCCGAAATCCCATCTCTGATTGGTACCTCCGCAGCTCTGGCTATCTCAGGTCTGCCGTTTCAGGGACCGATCGGTGCAGCCCGCGTTGGTTACAAAGATGGTAACTATCTGTTGAACCAATCCTCTACCGGTCTGACCACCGAATCCGAGCTGGACCTGGTGGTTGCTGGTACTGAGAATGCGGTACTGATGGTTGAGTCCGAAGCCAATGAACTCTCTGAAGAGGTGATGTTGGGTGCGGTACTGTTCGGTCACGAACAGATGCAGGTTGTCATCAACGCCATTAAAGAGCTGGCTGCGGAAGTGAACAAGCCGCAGATCGAGTTCATGGCGCCGGAAGAGAACACTGCGTTGATCGACGCGGTTACCTCAACTGCTGAAGCGTCTATGACCGAAGCCTACACCACTGCCGACAAGATGGAACGCTATGGCCGCATCGATGCGGTTGTCGCCGACACCGTTGAAAAGCTCTGCGCTGGTGAAGAGCCGGAGTTCAGCGAAGGTGAAGTGAAGGGCGCTATCGAAAAGCTGAAGAAACGTATCGTACGCAGCCGTATCCTTGCGGGCGAGCCACGTATCGATGGCCGTGATACCAGAACCGTTCGTAAGATCAGTGTTCGCACCGGTGTACTGCCACGCACACACGGCTCCGCCCTGTTCACCCGTGGTGAAACCCAGGCACTGGTTGTAACCACCCTGGGTACCGAGCGTGATTCCCAGATCATCGACGCCCTGGAAGGTGAACGTAAAGAGCCTTTCATGCTCCACTACAACTTCCCTCCCTTCTGTGTCGGTGAGACCGGTCGTGTGGGTAGCCCGAAGCGTCGTGAAATTGGTCACGGCCGTCTGGCAAAACGTGGTGTTCTGGCCTGTATGCCTGGCTTGGATGACTTCCCTTACTCAATCCGTGTAGTCTCTGAGATCACTGAGTCCAACGGCTCAAGCTCAATGGCCTCTGTTTGTGGTACCAGTCTGTCACTGATGGACGCAGGTGTACCGCTGAAAGCACCGGTTGCCGGTGTCGCCATGGGCCTGATCAAAGAAGATGACCGCTTTGCCGTCCTGACCGATATCCTGGGTGACGAAGATCACCTCGGCGATATGGACTTCAAAGTGGCGGGTACCGAAAACGGTGTTAATGCCCTGCAGATGGATATCAAGATCGACGGTATCACCAAAGAGATCATGGAGATCGCGCTGGATCAGGCGAAAGATGGCCGTATGTACATCCTGGATGAGATGAACAAAGCGATCCACACACCGCGTGAAGAGATGTCTGAGCACGCGCCACGCATCATCTCCTTCAAGATCGATCCTGACAAAATCCGCGATGTTATCGGTAAGGGTGGTGTCACCATCCGCAGCATCACTGAAGAGACTGGCGCTACTGTCGACGTCACTGATGACGGCATGGTCAAAGTCTTCTCCGTGGACAAAGCTGCCGGTGAAGCGGCCCGCAAACGCATCGAGCTGATCACAGCCGATGTTGAAGTGGGTGCTGTCTACGAGGGTAAGGTTGCCCGTCTGATGGACTTCGGCGCCTTCGTGACCATTCTGCCTGGTCGTGATGGTCTGGTTCACATCTCTCAGATCTCTGATGAACGTGTCGAGAAGGTGAGCGACAAGCGCTCTGAAGGCGACGTCGTTAAGGTCAAGGTTCTGGAAGTTGATAAGCAGGGCCGCGTCCGCTTGAGCATGAAAGCGGTAGATAAGGAGTAATCCCAATCTAACGTCACTGTTTATACCGTATCGCGGTATGACAGATTGTTCGGCAAAACCCCCACCACCGCGTGGGGGTTTTGTTTTTGAGAGGTACAGTGGTTGAGCTTGTCCGGGGCTAACCGGATAATAATCCCCTTTGGGGAAGAGCAGGTCGATTAAGGTGAGAGAGCTGATACTGGGCGGCGCCCGTTCCGGAAAAAGTGCACTGGCAGAACGCCTGGCTCAAGAGAGCAATCGCTCAGTCACCTATATCGCTACAGCCACCGCTGGTGATGCGGAGATGCAGCAGCGTATTGCCCAGCATCAACAGCGCCGCCCGGCTGATTGGCAGTTAGTAGAAGAGCCGATAAGGCTCGCTGACATACTCCAACAAGAGGCCAGTGAGTCACGCTGCCTACTGGTCGACTGCTTAACACTCTGGCTCACCAACCTTCTGCTTGCCGATGATCAAACGCTGTTTGATGAACAGCGAGCGCTATTGCTGGAAGCGCTGCCACAACTGCCCGGGCGTATTCTCTTTGTCAGTAATGAAGTGGGGTTGGGCATAGTGCCAATGGGTGAACTGTCACGCCGTTTCCAAGATGAGGCTGGGCGTCTTAACCAGGCGATGGCGACCGGATGTGATCGTGTGATCTTTACCGTGGCGGGCTTACCGCAAGTATTGAAGGGGGAGCAACTGTGATACCAACATGGCTGAATGAGCCGGTTAAACAGGTGAATCAGCAGGCCGTAGATGCGGCTGAGGCCCATCAACTACAGCTAACCAAGCCGCCAGGGGCACTGGGACGTTTGGAAGAGTTGGCTATTCGTCTCAGTGGTCTGCAAGGGCGGATTGATCCCTCGATCGACAAACTTCAGATTACTGTATTTGCCGCAGACCACGGTGTTGCGGAATCAGGCGTCTCCGCCTTTCCACAAGCCGTAACAAACCAGATGGTAGCCAACTTCTGTAGTGGTGGTGCCGCCATTAGTGTGGTTGCCAAACAGCTGGGTGCACAGCTTGAAGTGGTGGATGTGGGAACAGCAAGTGAGCCTGGAGAGCTCCCTGGTCTGATCAGCCAGCGTGCCGGGGCTGGTACCGCCAACCTCCATCACCAGGATGCTATGACCAAACAGCAGCTTGTTACCGCACTCGAAGCGGGTAGAGCGGCCGTTATGCGAGCTGCAGAGAGCGGCTGTCAGCTCTTCATCGGTGGTGATATGGGCATTGCCAACACCACCGCTGCCGCTGCGGTCGCCTGCGCATTGAGTGATGTTCCCGGCGAACTGATGGCGGGGCCAGGTACCGGCCTGCAGGCAGAGGGTGTGCAGCACAAAGCAGCGGTGATTAACAGTGCGCTGTCCCGTTACTCAGGATTAGCCGATGCGCCACTGGAAACACTACGTGTCGTGGGTGGTTTCGAAATTGCCGCGCTGAGTGGCGCCTATCTTAGCTGTGCACAGTTAGGGGTGCCTGCGCTGGTTGATGGTTTTATCTCTAGCGCGGCAGCCTTGGCTGCTGTGCATTATATCCCTGCTGTTGCCGACTGGCTCTTCTATTCGCACCAATCGGCAGAGCCTGGACATCTAATGATATTAGAGCAGTTGCAAGCCAAGCCGTTACTGGATTTGGGTATGCGCCTTGGAGAAGGTAGTGGTGCGGCAGTAGCGGTACCGCTGCTGCAACTCGCTTGTCAGTTACATAACAACATGGCCACCTTTGCCCAGGCCGGTGTGAGTGAAGCTTGAGGTACCAACGATGACAACAACGATTGATCTGATTCGCCACGGTGAACCGGTCGGCGGCAAGCTGTTTCGCGGTTGGCAGGATGATCCGCTGAGTGACCTCGGCTGGCAGCAGATGCGCCAGGCGGTAGAGGGGATCAGACCCTGGCAACGGATTATCAGCTCACCCCTGCTACGCTGTGCCGAATTTGCCCAAGAGCTGTCCGACAAGCTGGATCTTCCCTGGCGGGCGGAACCCCGCTTGCGGGAAATTGGCTTCGGTGATTGGGAGGGTAAGGATTATGACCAGTTACGCATCGATGACCCTGAAGGGTTGGCCGGTTTCTGGCGAGATCCCACAGCCCACCCGGCCCCGGGTGGTGAAACGATGGCGAGCTTTCAGAGTAGGGTGGAAGCGGGCTGGCAGGATCTGCTTACGCAACATCAAGGTGAGCATCTGTTGCTGGTCGCTCACGGCGGTGTTAATCGTCTGATTATCGCCCAAGTGCTGGGGCTGCCTATCGCCAATATGTTCCGCATGGAAGTGCCCTATGCGGCAGTCAGCCGGATCATTGTGGATGACGGCTTTCCCCGACTTGCCTTCCATTGCGGCCGGCCCTGATGCCTAGCCTGCAACCCTTTTTCCTGGCGCTACGCTTTCTAACGCGCGTACCTGCGCCAGTGAATGCGCAGAGCTTCAGTGATCAAGCCCTTCAGGGCAGGGCGGTGCTGTTCTATCCTCTGGTTGGTGTGGTGATCGGACTGCTATTGGCTGGGTTAACGAATCTGTTGGGTGACAGTTCGGCACTGCTGCAAGCGGCACTGCTTTTGACCTTCTGGGTATGGCTGACCGGTGCGCTGCATCTCGATGGTCTGGCCGATCTGGCCGACGCCTGGGTTGGCGGCTACGGCTCAGCAGAACGCACCCTGGAGATCATGAAAGATAGCCGCAGCGGACCGATCGCTGTGGTCACGCTGGTGTTACTGCTGTTAGTGAAGTTTACGGCGCTTACTGTATTGATCGAGCAGGGCAGTTGGCCGTTGCTATTACTGGCTCCCCTGCTCGGGCGTACCGCCTTGGTAGCGTTGTTTCTCTCGCTACCCTATCTACGTACTGACGGTATGGGTCGCAGTCAGACCGACTATCTCCCACACCAGCCTGCCAAACTGGTGGTGGTCGCGAGTGGGGTTGTCTCTCTGCTTTTGGCGGGTTGGTCAGCTATCGGGTTACTTCTTCTGGTTGCCGTGCTATTTCTGTTGTTTCGCCGGGCACTGCTGGAGCGCATTGGCGGCTTTACGGGTGATGTGGCTGGGGCGATCTGTGAACTGACAGAAGCGGTCACGCTGGTTGCCTTGGCGTTATCACTATGACACTCCTTCTGGTAGTGGCGGCACTGCTGCTGGATCAGCTCCTGGCAGAACCCAAGCGTTGGCATCCACTGGTTGGGTTTGGCCGCCTGGCCGACAGCATAGAGCATCTCCTGAATCGAGGAGGGTATCGTTATCTGAAGGGACTATTGGCACTGCTGTTGGTAGTGGCGCCACTGGCTTGGTTGGCTCACTGGCTCAGTCAACAGTTCGGTCTG
>JAKSCN010000520.1 GCA_022360595.1 Chromatiales bacterium | reverse complement strand
GGAGGTGTTGACACCGCGAACTATGTGGTCACGGATACACTGCCTGAGCATGCCACCTTCGTTTCCAGTAGCGGTGATTGTCTGGAGGGTGCGAATGCCAATCCCATGTGTACTTTGGGTGCTATTCCGGCCGGTACTGAGAAACGTTATACCTTTACGGTCAGCATTGATCCTACAGCTTCGGTAAGCGTATACAACAACATTAGCGGAAGGGATGTTGCCGGTGATGCCGGTATAGTCACCAGAAGAACACATAGGACGTCGGTTATTCAGGATGCGGACGGCGATGCAATCCCTGATGAATGGGATGACACGCCCAGCACTCAGAATCCAAACTTCTGCAGTGGTGCGGATATCGATCTTGGGTTACTGATTGTACCCGCCGGTCAACAAGTGTTCTGCCGGGCATCCAACTCGATCACCACAACTCCGGCGGATAGTTGGACTGCTCAAGTCCTGGATGGCGGCAGTCTATCGCTAATGGCGCCGGTCATCAGTTTTAATTCCGGTTTTCAGGTCGCCGATGGCGGTCATCTGCAGACGGTGGTGGGCAATATCGCTAACTACCATATGCCTGGGTCAACGCCTCGTGCGCTCCAAGTGGCTGGCAGTGTAGAGGTGGAATCTCCACAGCGCCATGAGGTAACCGACTCAATGGTTCCGGTCCCTCGCCGTTTACTGGCGAATGAGCTGCCCCTGGCACTACAGAACCGTATCAGAGCATTGGGTGACCTACCGGAAAGCGCCTATAGCGATGAGGGCGGAAATCACATTGTGTTTGCCTCTGAGCTGCCGTTGACCGCAGGTGATGACAATGGTCTGAGCGATGTCTATCTCTATATCACTGCCGAGCAGGCACTCTACCGGCTAAGTCAATCCGCTCAAGGAGTGGCGGGGAATGGGGCAAGCTGGGAGCCGGTTATCAACGGCTATGGCGATAGGGTGCTCTACACCACGACAGCCAGTAATCTGTTGGTGGAAACGGATACCAACAGTGTGTCAGATATTATTCTCTATCACATTGATTCCGGTTTGAGTGAGCGCATCAGTCGAACAGAGGAGGGTGAAGAGATGACCACGGCCGCCAGGCATCCCTCCCTATCGGGAGATGGCAGCGTGGCGGCCTATGAGGTTGGTGATAAAGAGACCTACCGGCAGATCTATCTCGCACGCTTGGATAGCTCCGGTACGAGCATCTTGTCGCCTGTCTCCTCGCACGATG
>JAKSCN010000556.1 GCA_022360595.1 Chromatiales bacterium | reverse complement strand
CCCCGAATAGACCGTCAGTTTTATAAAGTTGTTTTAGTTAATCCATCGTTGCTTGCCGATAAACTCCCTCTCCTTGAGGGACCTTGGTGCCGTTCGGCGGTAGAGAGTTGGAGTGGAGGGGACTTGTAAAGCTAACGCTTTGATTTTTTAGGTCCCCTCATCCTGTCCTTCTCCCTCAGGGAGAAGGGACGTCCTACCCCAGCGTTTCGTATTCGAATCCATAGTCACCTTGAAAAAGCACCTGTAGCAGCCCACTACAACGTATCGATACAGAGTAAATAGGACAACAAAGTGTTGAACAATATTAACGTGCAAGGTAGTTGAACTCTATGCATCAAAATAAAAAAAGGTGTGGCGAACGATGTCACCACACCTGGAGCACTACTGACATTGCCTGGTTGGCGGGACTAGTATGTCAGTAGTTTAGGGAGCGTTTTTGCCTGTTCCACCCAACTCTTTACCATGCCGATTGAGGGTGCACGTTTGGCAAATCCTTTTTTTCTGTTGAGCTCGACGATCATAGCGTGGAGATTATCCGCATTGCGCATCGCAAGCTCTTTTACCGTGTCAACGCCAACATGTTCCAACAGATCTGAATAGATACCGGCTACGCCTTTAATTCTCGACAGATCCGCCCGATTGGCCAACTCCAACACGTTGCGCTCTGAGATGCCGATCTGCTTCGCCATCTCTCTACGCTGACCAGGACTGAGAATCCGTTCCAATAGCAAATCGCTATCTTTAACTCCCATCTCCAGTAGTGTTGCTTCTATTTTTCTGCTCATCCCTTTTAGCTGACCGATAGAAATACCCATAGTACGCTCCAATTAGCCCGAGCACTCAAGGATGAGTGTTAGCCGTAATACTCCGATGTTGTTGTTATTTGTGGAAAACAACTGTACTCACTAGGCTACTTTCAACGGCAGGCAACCACAACCGAATCGGTCCATTTGTTACAGTCGTTTACAAACAGCAACCCGCAGACTAACCGATCAGTTTGGTGTAGATTGAAGATCAGATCACATTTACCAAAAGACAGCGACGATGAGACGTGAAATTGCCATTGTAGAAGATGAACCCGACATCCTTGATAACTATACCGATGTACTGCAACGGCAAGGCTATCAAGTGGCCGGCTTCAGCAATCGCGCCGATGCGATAGAGGCCTTCAATCGGGGGCTGCCCGACCTGGTCATTCTGGACATCGGGCTGGGTGACGACATCGATGGTGGCTTTGAACTCTGCCGCCAACTGCGCAGTATGTCTGACTCGCTACCCATTATCTT
>JAKSCN010000552.1 GCA_022360595.1 Chromatiales bacterium | reverse complement strand
GTTTGATCAGCGGGGTAAGCAGACCCGGGATGAGTTCAGCATCAACTGGCGCAGTGCCCTGGCGATCGGACTGTTTCAAACACTGGCAATTATCCCGGGCACTTCGCGTTCCGGGATCACCATGACTGCTGGGATGATGCTGGGTCTTACCCGTAAAGCAGCATCGCGCTACTCGTTTCTGCTCTCGATCCCAACCATCTCCATGTCGGGCATTCTGGTCACTTACGACCTCACCCAGCAGGCCTCACCGGTCGACTGGCAGTCGCTATTGTATGGCGCTGTACTCTCTTTCGTGGCCGCTTATCTCTGCATCAAACTATTTTTGCGTTTTATCGAGCGGATAGGCATGACGCCGTTTGTCATCTATCGACTGTTGCTGGGCGCACTTCTGCTCTACATCGCGGTCTGACTACACGATCTAAATTCAGGAACACTGACCTAACACTATGAAAAACAATAACCCTTTTCTCGGCTTCGGCTACTTGGTAAAAGGCATAAAAATGCTCATGACGCCAGGGCTGAAGCGTTTTCTGATGGTGCCGTTTTTGATCAATATCTTGATCTTTGCCCTGGCCGGATGGCTGGGTTACACCCAGTTCAACGAACTGATGGACTGGCTGCTACCGGAAGATAGCTGGCTTGCCTACTTCCGTTGGATACTCTGGCCACTGTTTGCGGTGACCATTCTGCTGGTCACCTTCTACACCTTCACCGCCGTGGCCAATCTGCTGGCGGCCCCCTTCAACAGCATACTGGCCGCCAAGGTAGAGAACATGGTCACGGGCAAGCCACCGCTAGATAACCGGGAGAAGCTGAGCGAGATCATCATACCCACAATACTCTCGGAGCTGCGCAAACTGAGCTATTTTCTAATTCGAGCTGTACCGTTGTTGCTGCTGTTTCTGATCCCCGGTATCAACCTGTTCGCACCACTCATCTGGGTGCTGTTCAGCGCCTGGTTCCTGTCCCTGGAGTACGCTGACTATCCCATGGGCAACCACGGCATGACCTTTCCGCAACAGCATAAGCGGATCAAAAATGTGCGCCTGACAGCGCTGGGATTTGGCGGTGGCGTCACTCTGATGACGATGATCCCCATCGTCAACTTTATCGCGATGCCCTCTGCAGTAATAGGCGCCACCCTGTTCTGGCTGGGGCAGAAAGAGAAGCTGATGGCTGAGCAGGTATAAGTGTTTATGCCCGTTTGGCTATAAAGCGGGCGATACGCTCTACACCCTCTCGCAACACCGCAATATCAGCGGTGTAGGCAAAGCGCAGATGCACCTCGGGGTGATTGTCACCAAAATCACGTCCCGGGGTGATCGCCACCCCCTCCTGTTCCAATAGATCCAGGGCAAACTGATAACTATCATCGGTCAGGCCGCGACAGTCTGCATAGAGGTAGAAGGCCCCTTTTGGGGTTGAACGGATATTGAAACCCAGCTCACTCAGGGCCGGATAGAGATAGTCACGGCGGGCTTGAAACGCCAAGCGGCGCTCCTCCAGAATCGCGACAGTCTCTTCTGAGAAGGCCTCCAACGCGGCATATTGAGCCGGTGTAGGTGGCGACAAAAAGATATTTTGGGCCAGTTTATCGATACCATCCACCAGCGGCTCAGGGGCCACCATCCAGCCCAGACGCCAGCCAGTCATACCAAAATATTTGGAGAAACTGTTGATCACGATCAGGTCATCAGCCAGCTCCAGTGCCGTGTAACCGGCCTCGTCGTAGATCAAGCCCTGGTAGATCTCATCCACAATCAGCGTGCCGCCATTAGCTCTCACCACCTGGTGAATACGTCGCAGCTCCTCTTTTTCGACCAGGGTGCCGGTCGGATTTGAGGGCGAAGCGACCATCACTGCCCGCATGTCATCGTTCCAGTGCTGTTCGACTGCGGCAGCGGTGAGTTGATAGTTGCTCTCGTGCCCCACGGGTATCAAGCAGACTTCACCGCCCACCAGACTGACAAAATTACGGTTACAGGGATAGCTCGGATCAGCCATCATCACCTGATCGCCGGGGTTGATCATGACCCCCATCGCCAATTGCAGGGCGCCGGACGACCCTGGCGTCACAATCACCCGTGCCGGATCAACCGACACGTCGTAACGGCGCCGATAGTGCCCCGCAATCGCCTCGCGCAGCTCTGGGATACCCATCGCCGGGGTGTAATGGGTAAGCCCCTCGGCCAGGGCCTTCTGCCCCGCTTTGACCACCGGGGCCGGTGAATCAAAATCGGGCTCACCGACCTCCATATGGATGATCGATCGCCCCTCTGCCTCCAACTGTTTGGCGCGCGCCAGCAGAGCCATGACATAGAACGGCCGGATCTGGGCCATGCGGGTAGCAGATCGAGACATATCGGTAATTCCAGATGGTAAATGGTTAGGCCGCACCCTGGGCATGCAACGCCCGCAATCCCTGAGCGGTCACCATAGTACCACTATCCAGCGACCCCCGGATAACTTCACTGGCGGAGTCCCCATCCCCAAACTGGCTGACAATCAGACTGGCGCCGGTAAAATCTTCATCCTTGGTGTAGCCATTTACCGTCACCACGATACTCGGAATCTCAGCCGCGACGGCTGATTTCACGCCATTCGCGGAGTCCTCCAGCGCCAGACACTCCACCGGGCGCAAATTCATCTGCTCCATTGCCCAAGTGTAGATATCAGGGGCCGGTTTTTTATTCGGGACAATATCGCCCGCGGCGATTACCTCAAACCAATCAGCCCAATCGACGCCAAGATTGGCCTCCAACAGGGTGGATACATTCTCCGGGGTCGTGGTAGTGGCCACCGCCATGCGTAAATCAGCCGCTTTTGCCTCCTCCAGCAGGCGCTTAACCCCTGTTCGAAAAGGGATTTTGCCTTCGCGCAGCATATTGGTGAAGTGTTTGGTTTTACTCTTATGCAGCCCGGCAACAAATTCGTCTGCATTCTCAGGCATCTGAAAATCCCTATTGAACTCAGCCAGATAGTAGCGAATACGCTCCTTCCCGCCGGTTACGGCCAGCAGTTTGCCGTAGAGTGCCTCATCCCAACGCCAGTCGAGACCGGCTTCTTCAAAGGCATGGTTGAACGCGACACGGTGTCCATCACGCTCGGTGTCTGCCAGGGTTCCATCAACATCAAATAAAAGTGCTTTTAATTCCGTCATTTTTTATCACCTATACTACTAGTCTTCTGAACAGTGAAACGGAGCTTATCCAATTTGGAGAACAACATCACCCTCCGCGATTTGGTGGAAATGTTGCCGTCGAACCAAAAAAGTGGTTAAGATACCGCCCTTCACCAAAGTGGTTTAGGAGTCATTGAATGGCTGCAACTAAGAAAAAACAGAGTGACCTCAGCGGACCGTTCGGTTTTGCGCCTTATAAAGAGAAAAAAGGCGAAGAATACATGAACGAGAAGCAGGAGG
>JAKSCN010000298.1 GCA_022360595.1 Chromatiales bacterium | reverse complement strand
CTTGCCAAGTTGTTGAGAACAGGCGTGGACCCAGCAGGCAGAAGCCTGGGGCAGTCGATGCCGAAGTATGAGCTTAGCGATAGGGATATGGCAATACTGATTCACTATCTGAAGCAACTATCCAGTGCGGATGGTTATTCACCCGGAGTGACGGACAGCGAGATACGCTTTGCCACGATAGTCACCGATGATGTATCCGAGCAGGATAGTGAAGCGATGCTCAATGTGTTGCGTGCACATATCCGAACGCGCAATACCGAAACACGCCCCCATCAGCGCCGGGCAACCCGCGCGCCCTTCTATAAGACGGAGCTCTACAGCGCCTATAGGCGGTTGACCCTCGATGTGTGGCGGCTGAAGGGGCATCCCGATACCTGGCCGGATCAACTGTGGGCGTACTACGATGAGCGACCGGTATTTGCGCTGCTGGGGGGGATATCCGGTCAAAGCTGGGAGACGATACATCAGTTCTGTGAAGAGCAGAAGCTACCCGCCATTTTACCGATCACCGAACAACCCCATATATCAGATTCCGCTTGGTATACCTTGTACTTCAGCAGAGGACTCTACCAAGAGGGGGAGTCTGCAGCCGATTTTTTAATGCGGAGTGAGTGGGCCAAGAATAAAAAAATTGTTCAGCTCTTTGATGGCAGTCATCAAAGCAGGCTATTGGCCAGCGCTTTTCTGGAAAACTGGAGAGGGCCGGGCAGCAGGCTGACGACGATCAATCTCGCGGACAAATCACAGCACCAGCTCAGCGAGTTGGTGAGTGTCACGGATAAAGACACAGTGCTTGTTGTCTGGGCTAAGATGGCGCCCCATTCACCGCTGCTACAAGCGATTCAGCAACACGGGGAGGTGGACAGTATCCTGCTTTCGTATGGCCTTGTGGGTGATGGCTGGAGAGAGATTATGCCGGATGATATGGATCGTCTCTATATCACTATTGCACAAAGCTTGCCCGGCGAAAATGAAAAAAGAGCCAGGGTGGTAAAGCGGTGGCTGCAGCGCGAAGGTATTCCAATAACAAATTTCGACATACAGGCGAAAATGTATTTTATCGGCTGGTTACTACCGGGTGCTCTGCGGTATATGAGGAGTGAGTTTTACCGGGACTACTTCATGGAGGGCTTCGACATGATGAGGGATCAGAACAGCGCCATAGCCGTCTATCCAAGGCTTAGCTTTTCACCGGGGCAACGCTATCTTGCCAAAGGCGCCTATGTTGCAACACCAAGCGCAGGCAACAGCGGTGAATTGATCAAGTTGACAAATTGGGCAACCAACTAGAGGAGATCAGTCATGCATGAATCAGATACCGTGGCTAACCGTAACTATCTCTTTCACTATCTATTAATAGGTTTTCTTATCCTCGTGATAGTAGCGGTCTATGTTGGTAAGACCTACGCCTATAATAAAAGCCAAAGTGGTTTGGAGATAGGCGGTAATGGTATATCCAGTAAACTGGATTGCATCACAGAGGGGCATCAAGCCAAGCTGGAAGCGTTGAAAGAAAAGCCTTACAGCGCAAATGCTTCAGCGTACGAAATACCGAATGTCACGCTGGTCGACCAATATGGTAATGACGTTGAACTCAAAAATCTGATAGCCGGTGATCAACCGGTGCTGATGAATTTCATCTATACAACCTGCACCACGATATGCCCGGTGTTGTCATCGAGCTTTACCAAAGTGCAAGACTTTGCGGATTCAGATCTGGATGGTGTGCAGATGGTGTCAATCACCATTGACCCCGAAAATGACTCGCCCGGTGTTCTCAATAAGTACGCCAAGCGTTTCCGTGCAAGCTCGGAATGGCTCTTTCTGACCGGTGACCTTGAGAACATCCTGGCGGTGCAGAATGCATTTGATGCCTATCGGGGTGATAAAATGAACCACATTCCATTAACGTTCATCAGGCATGCCGGTAATGAAAAGTGGCTCAGAATGGAGGGTTTCCCTTCGGTGGAAGAGATACTCTCAGAGTATAAAACGCTAAATAAGGGTAATAGCGCGACCTAGGGCCTGTTAATACTAATTTTAGCGCCACTGCCAATGGCCTGGCTCTGCGGGTTGATCCTAAAAAAAGTACCACTCGGCGTTAT
>JAKSCN010000172.1 GCA_022360595.1 Chromatiales bacterium | reverse complement strand
GTGATGAATTATATGTTGCCCCAAGAGGGCATCATGTCGATGCATGCCTCCGCCAACTTGGGTGAAGCAGATGATACCGCGGTCTTTTTTGGCCTTTCAGGTACCGGCAAGACCACGCTCTCGGCAGATCCCGCTCGCAAGCTGATTGGTGATGATGAGCACGGCTGGGGTGAAAGCGGTGTATTCAATCTGGAGGGGGGCTGTTATGCCAAGGTGATTCGTCTTGACCCGGAGCGCGAACCGCTGATCTATGAGACCACGCGTCGTTTTGGCACCATTCTGGAGAATGTCGGCATGGGGTTTCGCGACCGCCGGCTTGATCTGGATGACGACAGCCTCACCGAAAATACCCGTGCCGCCTATCCAGTCACCCATATTCCCAACGCCCTCTACCCGGGGATTGGTGGGCATCCCAGCAATATCGTGATGCTCACAGCCGATGCCTTTGGTGTGTTGCCACCCATTGCCAAACTGACCCCGGCTCAGGCGATGTATCACTTCCTGTCCGGCTATACCGCCAAAGTGGCGGGTACGGAGACAGGTGTAACCGAACCTCAGGCGACCTTCAGCACCTGTTTTGGCGCGCCTTTCATGTCGCTGCACCCCAGTGTCTACGGCAACCTGCTGGTGAAGAAGATGGAGGAGCATGAGGCGAGCTGCTGGTTGATCAATACCGGCTGGACCGGTGGGCCTTACGGTGTGGGCAAGCGCATGGATATCAATCACACCCGGGCGATGTTGAATGCGGCGTTGTCGGGGGATCTGGATGAGGTGCCGATGGTGGAAGATCCGGTGTTTCGGATTATGGTGCCGGAGAGCTGCCCCGGTGTGCCGAGTGAAGTCCTGCGTCCGGAAAATACCTGGGCGGACAAAGCGGCCTACCATGAGAAGGCGCAGGGTTTGGCCAAGCTGTTTCAGGATAACTTTGTCGAGTATGCCGACATGGTGTCGGATGAGGTGAAAAATGCCGGCCCGGTGGTTGGGTAGTTGTCATAACCCCGGTTAGCAGCGGGTTGCCGACCCGCGCTGAACAGGCTAATGTCAAAGCCAGAATCGTTAATGCGATTCTGGCTCTGTTTTTTGGGAGGCTTCAATGACGATTGATCGGGCGCGCGAGCTGATTCAGGTACAAATGGGTGGCGGTGGTTACAACCGTAACGCTGTGCGGATGATCCTGAGCGAGGTGCATCACTTTCATGGTCAGAGTGCTGTCGATCAGTTGATTCGTGAGTTTGGACTTGACCAGCAATATGGACTTAAAGTTGGTACTGACTTCTCCAGTCTCAGAAGCAGAAGCTAATCAATTTATGGCCGAGAAGACCCCCTGCTATTTCCCCATCAGCGCATACTACCGTCGCTTGTTCGGTGAGAAGGTCTACAAAGTGTCAGTGAGCATTGCCGAGAGCTGTCCGAATCGACAGCCGAACGGTAAATTGTTGCCCTGTGTCTTTTGTGATGAGTGGGGGTCTGCAGCCTATCACCTGGAGCGTGATAGAGATCTGGTCGAACAGATTCAAATCAATCGAGACAAGATCGCCAGGCGTTATCGGTCCAAGAAATTCCTAGTCTATTTTCAGTCCTATACCAACACTTTCGACCGTGTAGAACGGCTGAGTGAACGTTTTGATATCGCCTTGGCCCAGGAAGGTATCTGTGGCCTGGTGGTGGGTACACGTCCCGATTGTCTGCCCGCGCGGGTGATGCCGCTGCTGCGTGAAACCCATGAACGAAGCTATGTGATGGTGGAGCTGGGGGTGCAGAGCTTTTTTGATCCCCACCTGCTGTTTCTACAACGAGGCCATGATGCTCAGCGCTCTTTAACCGCTGTAGAACGTCTGCATCAAGAGGCGGGTGTCGATATCGGTGTGCATCTGATCTTTGGATTGCCCGGCGAGACCGATGCCCAAATTGTCGAGACTGCCGAAATCATCAACAGCCTGCCCGTTTCCAACGTCAAGCTGCACAATCTGCATGTGTTGAAAAATACACCGCTGGAGACACTCTATCAACGGGGGGAATTCAAACCGCTGGAACTGGATGAGTATAGCCGCCGCGTAGTGCTGTTTCTGCAGCATCTCTCTCCCGAGGTAGCTGTACAGCGTCTGGCTGCCGTGGCGAGCCGCTGGGATGAACTGGTTGCACCCGAGTGGACGCGGGAGAAACTCCGTCCCTCGAATATGATCGAGCAGCGGCTGCATAATAGTGGATTTTGCCAAGGTGATCGTTTGGCAATAGCCAGCTGATAGTAGCTGATGCGCCATCCCTCTATCCTGAAAGACAGCGCTCAGCTTCACCCCTCGCCAAAAACTGTTTGAACTAACTATTTATAACGGTCGTGGTTGTATACAAGGTCTCCACCAGGTGCTGCCTTGTGGCAGGCAATACAGCCTTGAGTGGCGCCTTTGCCCACTCGACCTGCTAGCGGTACATCCTTAGGATTTTTCAGTACCTTGCCGTCTGGTGCGTACTTCACCCAGAACCAGTCTCTGTTCTCTGGGTCATAGCCCGCCCGTTTAAACATGACGGTTACCGCCTTTAGATATTTGGCGGGGTCGTTAGCCACATTCTGCTTGCTGACGTCCTTACCACCGTAGTTGCGTTTGATCATGACGATGCCTTTGTCCATGCCTACTGCTGTAGTCGCATCGATAGTATCCAGGATAGCGCCGTGTGGATGCAGACCGGTGTATGGCGTGGACAAAATGGCTCCGGATCCCACGAGGCCGTTTTCCTCCATGCTTTGCCACAGCTTACCGGCATAAGCGACATCGTCACTGGAGCCGAAAGGCGCGGCAATTGTGGTGCTGCTGGCGAGCAGCAGAGCGCTTAGGGTGAATGTTTGAATTGCGCACTTACTCATCATTGTTCTCCTTTGGTTTAGATGTATGAACCTTGAAGTCCAAAACAATGGGCTGTGGCTGGCCTCTTTGGGCAGCGATTAGCAGCCTCTTATGGTTATGTTGAAAAACGGGTGTGATGGGTTCTACGGCCAGCTGTTGT
>JAKSCN010000458.1 GCA_022360595.1 Chromatiales bacterium | reverse complement strand
TTCAGGAAGCTCGGTGTGTGAGTGGAAGGGAGTAGCCAGGTATTGGGCCCTCTCTTCTAGCCCAAGCAAAGGGACGGTGGGTTGGAGCTATCCTAAGCCCACACCGGCATTTAAAGCCATTCGTGACTATGTTTCATTCTACCCGGCGGCTTTGGCATGTTTTGTTGCCGGTGAGCGTGTTCGTGCCCAACCTGGATCATTTTACGGTGGGTGGATCACCAATGAGATAGTGGGTCCTTTCAAGGGAGAGCCGGGTACGGAGCAGTGGTAAATACCCGCTAAGTTTTGATCGTAATACTAGAGCCTGTTAGTACATTTCATCGCCATTTTCTGAACACTTGCGCACCATAAGGCAAACGAGTAGAGTGAACGCATTCAGTGAACATGTTCATCAAATAACTGAAATCGCTATGCTGCCCAAACCCACCAGTCGCCTGCAACAAAAGGAAACGACCCGCCAACAGATCTTTGATGCGGCGAAATCCCTGTTTGAAGAGAGGGGATTTGAGAAAACCACCCTGCGAGAAATCGCCAGAGTGGCCGGGGTGGCGCCCGGAACCATCTTTACTCACTTTTCAGACAAAATCGCTCTGCTGGTCAGTGTACTCAAGGAAGAGGTGGACATTTTAGTGGAGTCTCACTGCAAAACGCTTCCTTACGAGGCAGATCTCCATACCCAGCTCATGCATATTCCAAGGGCGCTCTTTCCCCATTACGCAGAACACCGGGCACTGTTTCAGCCTTTGTTGAAAGAGGCCTTTTTCCTCGACCCCGAGCGGGGAGAGAGTCTGCGACAGCAATTTGATATACACCGGCAAGCAACAGAGCAACTGTTTGAAGCAGCAAAAACACGTGGAGAAATTGACGCTGATGCGGATGTTTGCACAGCGTCTTACTGCTTTTTCTCTCACTACATTTTTCAACTCATTGGATTAATGAGTAACCCCAATCAGAGTGCTGAAGAGGCACTAACCCTGCTTTCTCAGATGGTCCATGCCATGCTGGAAGGATTCAGGCCCAAGGGAGTCAAATAAATGCGAAACATAAGGGATAAAATTGAACTCTATTTTGCCGGCATGGGTCGTTGGGTTTATCAGCACCGTTATTTAGCATTGATAGCGGTCCTTGGCCTGACCATTGCGCTCTTTTCCCAGCTCTCCAAGCTTACCGTTGATACATCCAATGACGCCTTTTTTCACCCGGATGACCCGATCCGCGTGGAGTACAACGAGTTTCGCAGAGAGTTCGGAAAAGACGATCACATCTTGGTGGGATTCGCCCCCGATGAAATCTTCGACACGGCGTTTCTCAAACAGCTGAAACAGTTACAAGACGAGATAGAAGATAAGGTCCCCTACGTTAAACAGGTCACCAGCCTGATCAATGTGCGCAACACCTACGGTCAGGACGATGAACTCATTGTTGAAGACTTGATCGATCCCATTCCGGAATCCCCCGAAGCGTTGGCCGCCTTAAAATCGAAGGCGCTGGCCAACCCCTTTTATCGTAACTACCTGCTATCAGAAGATGGCCGGTTTACCGCCATCGCTATTGAACCCGTCGCGGTCACCACCAAACGCCCACCGGAGGAGACCGTCTCTTCCGAAAACAACCAACCCAGCAGCAGCCATCTGGAGTACATCAGCACTGAGGAGTACGGTGAGATGATGGATGTGCTGCAGCCCATCCTGGACAAATATCGCGATGCAGGATTGATCAGCTATGCCGGCGGCTTTCCGGTGGTCACTGACCGATTGACCGGGGCCATTGAGCAG
>JAKSCN010000430.1 GCA_022360595.1 Chromatiales bacterium | reverse complement strand
GTTCGAACCATAAGCAAAGTAGAGCATAACGTTAACAGGCCCTAAGAAAACAGTGATCTAAACAGCAACACTCCATTGCGCGGATTTTCTCCGATGCGTCTTACCGCATAGGGCCACCAATCCTGACCAAAGGGAACATAGAGACGCACCCGCTCACCGCGCTCGGCCAAGGCGTCAGCCACATCCTGGCGCACGCCCAGAAGCATCTCAAACTCATACTCTCCCTGCTGCCAACCATTTTTCTTGGCGATCTCGATAGCGAATTCATGGATCTTGTCATCGTGGGTGGCAATAATCGGGTAGAAGCCTCTCTGCTTCGCCTCGGGCGACAACATCATGGCAACCAACCGCCGGTAGTTATCCTTGATATCGCTCTGGGTGGTATAGGCAATATCCGCACTGCCGACAAAAGCCCCTTTCACCAGACGAACTCGGCCACCGGCATCGATCTGCTTCTGCATATCATCAGCAGTGCGCTTGAGATAGGCCTGCATCGTCAGCGCCAGGGGATAGCCCTGCTCTTTGAGCTCATTGTGCAGGCTGATGGTCAGGTCGACATAGGAGTCATCCTCCATATCGAGCATCAGGCAGTGCACGCCCTCACGATCACCGGCAGCCTCTTTGATACGCTTGGCGATGCCAAACACCGCCTCCCTGGCCTTTGCCGGATCAACCGCAAAACCGACCTGGCTCGGATCAACCGAGATATGCAGATCAAGTTCACCATTCTCCAACACACCCGCCACAGCGAGCTTATTGTCGATATTGAGTTGGGCCAGTTCAGCGCTATCGACATACTCCCCCAGATAGAACAGCGAACTGCGCAACCGCTCTTTGGTAAGCAGTGCTTGAGCCTTCTCAACCCCTTGTTCAGGTGTGTTGCCTGCCACGTATTTACTGACCAGAAACGACGTCGCCCGGCTCTTCTGCATAAAGCGGGTAATGGCATCTGATCTCGCCATAAAGATCATGACCGACTGCCAAACTCGTCTAAACATACTACTTTCCTCAAGGCCCGTTTAGGGCCTAGCCGTTGTTACTTAAGTGCAACCTTTGGCAAAGGCACTCAGTGCATAAGCACGTTGAACCTCTTCAGGTGAAGCGTTACAGCCACTGACCTGAAGCGCAACCCTCTTGCCCGCCAGTTTCTCTTTCAGCTTCAAGGCAGCACCGATGGTGGAGCCACCCGCCCCTTCCACCAGATTCTGGGTATAGAAGGCCATCAACGCGATCCCTTCATAGATCTCCTCTTCGGTCAGCAACACAAAATCGCTCAGCTCAGACTGATAGATCGAAAAGGGTGTTTCATAGGCGATACCGGTGGCAAAGCCACCCGCAAAGGTCTTGTTTGGCGCCGACTCAATAACCCCCGATTGCCAGGAGTTATGCGCTGCAGGAGACGCTACCGCCTGCACCGCATAGACTTCGATATCGGGATTGATGGTTTTCAGGGTTACGATGGCCGCCGCCGCTTCGCTGCCCGCCCCGATGGGTACAATCACCGCATCCAGATCAGGCAACTGTTCGATAATCTCCAGAAACTCAGTACCCACACCATTGATCAGATGCGGCTCATTAGCCGGATGAACATAGTAGAGCCCCCGCTGCTGACACAGCTCCTCCACCACAGTCGCGGCCTCTTCAAAAGTAGAGCCCGCCTCCACCAGCTCAGCCCCTGTCTCTCTAATTTTTCGATTTTTCGCCGGATTATTATTCTCAGGCACCACGACAACGGCGTCGATGCCATGCCAGACTGCCGAGGTGGCTACCGACAGACCATGATTGCCTGTCGAAAAGGTGATCACCCCTTGCACGCCACCACACTGCAGGTGTCCCATCAGATTGACACCGCCGCGTATCTTGAAGCTGCCGGTAGGATTGTGGTTTTCGTGCTTGAAGTAGATCTCCACACCGAGATGGTCCGAGAGACCACTATTGCGGATCAACTGAGTCGGTTTCAACCATCGATAGACCATGCTCTTGGCACGGATCACCTCAGTCAAACCGACCGGATACTCTTTATACTGCTCGTTCAACATGTCCCCCTCTCATGCGGCTAATCAACAGACCACTGAACACTTCATAAGTGCAGAAGTTTTTCTAGGGCCCGTTACCCCTGGGGACAATTATTCATCGACCAGATGAATGTTTATACGACGATTTTGCCGTCCTTTCTTCTCGATCTTCCCCACCCGAATAGCACCGATCTCACTGCTCGATCGCACATGGGTGCCGCCACAAGGTTGATAATCGACATTCTGAATACGCACCGTCCGTACCTGGCCCGCTCCCATCGGCGGTTTTACCGACATAGTCCGAATCAACTCAGGATTGGCCTCCAGCTCCTCATCCGAGATTGAGCCGATCTCAACGGCGTGCCCCTCGCTAATTAATCGATTAATCCGCGCTTCCAACTCCGCTTTATCAGGCGATTCCGCCAGATCAAAATCGATACGGCTTCGGTCGGTGCCAACACTTCCACCCGTCACCCCGCCATCAATCAGCGAGCAGAGAACATGCATGGCCGAGTGCATTCGCATCAGGCGATAGCGTCGATCCCAATCGATTACCGCAGTCACCGGTTGCCCAACCTCTGGCAGAGCACTATCTTCAGCGGGCAGATGCAGGAGATCACCGCTCTCCCGATCTTTAACCGTATTAGTGATAGCCACTCGGCTACCATCCGCCAAAACAAGGCTGCCGGTATCACCGGGCTGACCGCCACCCGTTGGGTAGAACACTGTCTTGTCGAGCTGGATACCGCGCTCATCTACTCCGGTCACCACGGCCTGACACTCTCTCAAATATGAGTCATTACGAAACAGCTCTTCGGTCATCTCAGCTCCTCATCAAAAACTTGTCCACGTCTTCACTGCGCAGTATAGGCGACATCAACCACCCAGTAACGCATCTCACCCTGAGGGGTTTTGACCACCACCTCGTCATCGATAGCGCGCTTCAGCAGTGCCTTGGCCACCGGCGAGTCGATGCTGATCCAGCCCTTCTCCGGGTCAAACTCATCTGCCCCGACGATACGATAACAGACCTCATCCCCCTCACTATTCTCCAACGTAACCCAGGCGCCAAAGAACACCTTTTCAGGGTCGGTCGGCACACTATTCACCACCTTCAGATCGGGCAGCCGCTTCTGAAGATAGCGGATACGCCGGTCAATCTCACGCAGCTCTTTCTTACGATAGATATACTCAGCGTTCTCCGACCGGTCGCCTTCAGCGGCGGCAGCAGCCAACGCTTTGGTCACCTCTCTGCGCCGCACCCAGATATCTTTCGACTCCTGCTGCAGACGCTCAAAGCCATCCGCCGTAATATAGACTGAACTTTTGGGTTGGGGTGGACGATAACGCCCCATAGTAAAAACACCTCGCAAATACGCTGATTGACAATAACATATAACAGGAAACCCATTGGCGATTGGGGCCGCACTGCTGCATCGCCCGATTCACGCCACCACTCTGCCCACAGCCCCCGCTCCTCAATAGAACCTGAAGACTATCGAACAATAAAACCTTATGATATGCCCCGTTTACAGCTTGGACATTATACAGCCACTGGGAATCACCTCTATGAACATGCTCGATCAATTCCGCCTCTTCAGCCGATACAATCAACTGATGAATCAGCGGATTCATAGTGTAGCCGCCAAGCTGTCGGAAGAGGAGATCTCCAAGAACAGAGGGGCATTCTTCGGCTCACTGCTGGGTACACTCAACCACACCCTGGTTGGCGACACCATCTGGTTGAGGCGTTTCTCTACTCACCCTTCAAGCAGAGAAGCGCTCGCCCCCATTCACGACTGGCCCCAACCGGCTTCACTGGATCAGATACTCTACCCTCAGCTAGACAGTCTCACAGAAGCCCAGACAGCCATAGACGAGATGATCATCGCTTGGACCGATGCCCTACCGGAACAGGCTCTAAGCGACACCCTCAGTTACAAAAACATGAAAGGTATCAGTTACCGAAAAAACTACGCCAGTCTTATCAGCCATCTCTTTTTCCACCAGACCCACCACCGCGGTCAGGCCACAACCCTACTCTCACAAGCAGGGGTGGATTTTGGCGATACGGATATGGTCGAGATCATTTCCGACGAATACTCCTAGGGCCTCCACACCCCCATTGAGTAGACGCTCATTGAGTGCACTTAAAAGCAGCCAACGCCAAACAGATAGCCGATAAAATTTACCATTGGAGTATCCGCTTTAGAGAGGCAATAAATATAGTGAGAGTTACCACTCTTTGTGGAACTACAGAAAAGACTGCGCAATTGTCTATCCAACCATCCTTAGCCTCCCTCTTTGTATTATTCAGGATACCCGACTATCTTTTGTGTATAACTCGAGCAACACTAAACCTCATTAAAAGCAATAAAAATGAGGGAATCACCTGCTCCGTGATTAGGACCTGTTAACACTAATTTGATTGCCGCTGTTGAGCCTAAAAAGGCACCAAACAAGGCCGAAGAACGCAGTTTGCGTCGCTTCAAATAAGCGACAAGTAACGCTGAGTAGCATTTTTTAGCCCCCCCTTTACCAAATCTTATGAGGGGCCTTTGCAGTGACAATGAAATTAGTGTTAACAGCCCCCAGTAAATAAGGAGGTCTTAACTGTGCGTCATTTACTATTTCTCATTTTATTCGGAGTCGCATCACAATCAATAACAGCATTGGCAGACGAACCTACATTCTCAATCGGTGTGGGAAGCTATGACCGATCAGGTGATGAACCAATGCTAAATCTGCAGATAGAAGGCTCTTCCATTGAGAATCTTTGGTCAATAAGGCCAACATTATCCTTCTTGGCTGACACCGAACAGAGCTTTTATTTGGGTATTGGGTTAACAAAATATTTCAAGATAGATCCCCTTTGGAGATTTGGAATAGGCGCGCATGCCGGCTGGTATGACGCAGACGAGCCATCCCGAGACCTTGGTAACAGTTTAGAATTTTATACACGTCTTTCAGTGGGTTATGCAATCAACTCCGAGCAGCATATCGAATTGGCATACGGCCACATATCCAATGCCGATTTGGGGGATACAAACCCCGGAGGAGAAACCCTTTCCATCAACTGGGTCAGAGCCTTTTGATCTGACAATCGACCCCAGCGCACAGAAGCTCAATGCTTACTACACCACTTACCCTCCTTATTCCCATTTTCCAGCCTCTTGTTACATTGAGTTACAAAAAAACGCCATTCTGAAATTGTCCGCTTACATTCGCGTGGTCTCATAACTCTCCAACAGATGTGATGCGCTATCAGCGCTTCTACAAAAGGCTGCCATACCGAGCATCACCATCACCCTTACCGAATGAATTTAACTGCTTTGAGCCAAAGAGAACCTACATGAGAGACACAAAAGAGAAATTGAGCGGACTGACCATCGGGCTGCACTGGCTGGTGGGGCTGGTGATGATAGGCGTATTTATCGTCGGAAAATATATGGAAATCAACGAGGCCTTCTTTCTCTATGGCCCCCATAAGTCGATCGGCATATTGATTCTCATAGCAGTTGTGGCCAGAATCATATGGCGGATGAAAAACGGCTGGCCCGAACCGGTAAGTAACTACAAGAAGGCTGAACAGATTATGGCCAAACTGGTGCACTGGATACTGATTATTGGCACCGTACTTTTCCCTGTCTCCGGCATCATGATGTCCGGTGCCGGTGGCTACGGCCTGGATATCTTCGGGCTTGAACTGCTGGCCAACAACCCCGATCCCACCAACCCCATGGAGATGATCCCACTTAACTCAACTCTGGCGGGAATAGGTCACAACATGCATTCAATGCTGGGCAAAGTAATGATTGCAGCCCTCGCCCTCCATGTCATTGGCGCCTTGAAACATCACATCATAGACAAGGACAACAATTTGCGCAGGATGCTGGGGCGGGCATAGACAGAAGCACCATTACTGCAGGGAAGGCTGGATACCAGCCTTCCCTTTCTACTCGCTCCATATCAAAATCTGAAAATACTCTCAAAGACGAATTGTAGACTCCTGCAACCAGGATGAGCCCAAATCACTCCAGTATCTAACATGTGCCCCGCCCCATGATAAAGGGTGTATCTTTTTGCTATCATTACGGTCTTTTCATGTAGTTCAGCAGTCATAAGCACTGATAGCAGGAGTTGGTAAGAATGGGAAGAGGGAGCTTTCAGCAAAACATTGTCGCTATTATCGGCATTTTGATCTCAAGTTATTCCACAGCACCCATCGCGGCTTCAACGTCATCGCAAGCAGCAGAGGCTCCAAACGTCAAACCCGCGCAGACTCCTCATCAAAAAACACCTCAATCATCACACTCAACAGTTACGGGACTACCCGATAGTGGGCAGACTGCTCCGGGTGTGGACAGCGATACTAGTCAGGCCATATATAAGCGAAAGGCATCCGTTGACAGAGCGGTTACCGCAGCCTCTTCTCTAGCTATCGGCGCAAGCTACAGGCACGGAGATTTTGACTTCAATATTGCATCTGACCCAACAGGCACTCAAACACCAAATATTCTTTCAGAGTTGAAGTGGGATGACATAAGTATCTTAGCTGTTGATGCAAAAGCAAAAATGCGCTTTGAAAACGATATAGAGCTGCGCGGAGATTTTACATACGGCTTGATTGTAGAAGGCAATAACCAGGACTCCGACTACCTGGGTGATAACCGCACTAATGAGTTCTCCCGGTCAAACAATAGTACTGATGATGGCAGCATTATCCGCACCTCAATTGGAGTCGGTTATAGCTTTGACCTGGCACAATCAGCCAACAGATCAGCAATGCGCTTAACGCCTATGCTTGGGTATGCAATACATCAACAGAATTTCAAAATCAAAAACGGCTACCAGACAATATCCAGACCACCACTAGAGATGCCATTAGGACCGATCCTCGGACTTAACAGCAGTTATGAGACTGATTGGCGAGGACCATGGGTAGGGCTTGAACTGGCACTGCTTGATCAAAACTCAATGTCCCTGATTGCTGCAGTTGAGTACCATTGGGCAGATTACGAAGCCCACGGGAATTGGAATTTACGTAAAGATCTCAAACATCCTGTAAGCTTTCTGAACACAGCGAATGGAGAGGGGCTGGTCGCTTCATTGGATTGGATATTCAGCCGCTCAGAGGATTGGTCATGGTCACTGGGCGTCGGCTTTGAACGTTGGAAGACAGACCCGGGCAAGCACAGAGTTTTCTTCATCGATGATACCCATGTGAACACGCAGTTAAACGAGGTTAACTGGAAATCTTGGGGGATTAGCCTGGAGATGAAACATGCGTTTTAAACGCAACTAAGAGACTATGATAAGCACCTAACCACCCCTCCCCTGACATGCTAGGGGTCTTGAGCGATACTCCCAGCCAATCGGGGGAGGTGACCGCCGGTAAGGATAACCCGCTACACCCACTGCGCAGCACCTAGTCCTCGGCTTGGGGCTTGGCCAGCAAGCAGGCTTGAATGAAAGCAGAGACTACAGGATTGGCAGCAACGGTGTAGCCTGTAGTATTTGGAGGGCAGAGGTTTTTCTCTCTAGCACTTCGAACAATTCATCACAATCGTCATACACATATTCTGGATCATCAGAATACTCTGGATAGAGATAATCTTCAGCTGAGGTCTCTCTTTCAGGTAAGAATCTTCAAGGAACTCAACGGCTAGATTCTTCGATCTCTCTTCACATAGAACGTAGATTTCTCTTATTTCAAGCATCTTTACCCCTTATCGTGCTTTACCAGCACTGACAAATTGGCTGCTCATCGTTTCATCACCGTATACGCACAGATTTCAATGGCAATGACACCGGCCAATTCGTGCAACGGCTTAAGCACCCAGGCTTTCTTGCATTCGTAGTTTTTGCCTAACATCGTAGAAAAATACGCGACGCACGCAACAACTGACACAGCGATAGTAAGGGGTAGCGTCTAGCGAAACGAGTTCATTTCTTGCTCGAATCACAATTTCCTCCATGAAATTAGCTCAATCAATATAGTATGTCTACGGCTTAGATTGAATATGTCGACTAAATGATGGCTGTCCCAATCAACCACCAAATAACATAAGCCTTTAATGCGGAGCTTGATATTAAATTAGCCTTTACCGGTAACTCCCAAGTTCGCTTTTGACATCTTCTATTACAGAGAAAAAATCACTAATAAGAAATTTCATTTTAGGTTGCTTCTCCAAAACACGCTGCTCATGGAAAAACTCTATCTCCATATCTTCCTTTCCTTGATTCTGACTAATTTGGCACAAAATCTGACCATCATATAAAATTTCTGCCGTCATATATTCATATTGCTCATCACTGAAAAAATCTACGCTAAATTTCGATTTCATACCTATTTCCTTAGATCGAGAAAACCAGATAGTTTTCCATCACTATTAAAACGTAGGCCTCGACCATTAGGTGCACGAATCTCCAGTCCTCCACGACGTAAATTCGTAAACGTCGAATTAGAATCACCTAATATATCATCGACACTACGTCCGAATTGCTTCAGTGCACCATTTGTAACAACTAATCGTCAGAAAACGATTTAATACAATCCTTCGCCAATTCTCTCACCATTTCCCATTCAGCATTCTTAGATAGTGCATCCTCGGTCCAGGCTATCTCACCACCTTCCTCGCTAAGCAATTCCAACTTGTCATTAAGTTTCTTAATCGCATCGTACTGATAATCACTGATTTCATTAGCTTCCAGAATAGAATCAGCCAACAGCCATACCTCTTCAAATTCCAAGCCTAGCTCATCCACTGATGCTCCTCCAATATTCCGTAGGCATTCGATTTGCGTATCAACCGACCCTGCAAGAACCTTAAGTATCTGCATCAATGAAGAATTAAAGGTTTCTAGTGTGCTCATCGTATAATGTCCGATTTACCAACAACGTTGCTTGTCACGCGCCAGTATGGATCGGGGCCATGATGTCCACCGCCCGAATGCCAACGTAACGATTGACCAGTTGATTGCCCTCTATCGTTATACTGCCTAAAGACCCAGCCTTGGCCCTTCTTCGAGCCTTTACCTAGGGTTTCTATTTTCCATCCAGATGTCTTCCCAATGATTGCTTGGATTTGAGCTGGTGTTTTGCCTGACAACAGTTTTGGATTTGTCAGCACATCATTAACACTTTCCAGAACACTACCTACAGGCCTAAGAGCTTTTCCTGTGCCCTTTGTAACAACCTGACAAAGAGGCTATTATGGCTAACGGCAATGATAAAGCAGGTTCACGCCTACGTAAAAGTAAAACTTGTGAAGAACGCTTTATCAAAGTCAACGAGATCCATTATATGTACCGACTTAAAGACGATTATTCCGGTGCTGGCCGACCGATACCCTGGATTCAGATGAAAGGCCATTGGCTTAAACAAGCGGGCTTTGATATCAATACTCTCATCAAGGTCAGAGTCATGGGTGGCTGTTTGATGTTGACCACGAATGAAGAATCAACATGACCCAATCACATGACTTTACTAAGGCCAGTAAATTTCTAAATTTTGTTCTTCGCCATAAACCAGAGGCTATCAATCTGACACTGGATGAGCATGGCTGGGCATCAGTGATCGAACTGATTGAGAAAGCCAAGCCACAAATCACGCTAACATCTATCCTCATTAAACAGGTGGTCATCACGAATGATAAGAAGCGGTTTTCGCTTTCTGGTGATGAACAATTTATCCGCGCTAATCAGGGACATTCAATCCAAGTTGATTTAAAACTCTCGCCCAAAGAACCACCGACAATGCTTTATCATGGCACAGCAAGTCGATTTTTGGACTCGATAAAACAGGAGGGGTTAAAACCAGGGCAGCGACATCATGTCCATTTATCATCTGATATAGAGACAGCCACCACTGTCGGCAAACCTGTTATTTTAGGAGTGGCCGCTGGTGCTATGCACCAGCAGGGATTCGAGTTTTTTCTTTCAAGTAACGGAGTATGGTTAACAGCACATGTACCAGCAAACTTCCTGGAAGTTGTCAGCTAATCTTCTTTTCTGGCAACACTTCCCATGACTCAGCGATAACTTCATAACAACCCTCATCTGGGAAGAAAAACATAAAGTGATGCATAACCCAATTATCGTCTTCACCATGGATAGATTTCGATTTTAATTCTTCAATCCAAGAAGACTTTAATACTTCTACGAGCTTGCAATCCGAAGACTCTATTTCCCACCTTGAGCAATAACTCTCAGCTTTATGTCGGCATGCGCGAACTTTTTGAAACTTAAAACCACTACGGTAATTCGGCCCATCTCGACAGTATTCAATATCAAGTGTTAATGTACCACCTGGATAATTTACCAATGCACCAGATATTGAAGTGAT
>JAKSCN010000496.1 GCA_022360595.1 Chromatiales bacterium | reverse complement strand
ATGTTTTCCAGTGATTCGAGCGAATAGCGCTCTCAAAGCTTACCGCATAACATCTACTCCCAATGTAAATGTAGAGCTGTGTTTTACTGTGCCGCAATGACCGCAGTCATTGTGACTAGACTTGACGTGTTACAGCTAACCCATGTGCTAAGGCATACGTTCGCTTCACACTTCATGATTAACGGTGGGAATATATTGCCCCTTCAAAGAGCACTGGGACACAGCACGTTACAAATGACAATGCGGTATGCCCATCTAGCGCCGGATCACTTGGAGGAAGTCACGAAACTTAACCCGTTGACACTCAGAAAACAAAAAAGGCTTACAGCGAACTGTAAGCCTTTGATTTGTATGGTGGGTCGTATAGGATTCGAACCTATGACCAATGGATTAAAAATCCACTGCTCTACCGACTGAGCTAACGACCCGCTACGTGAATGTCCGTAGAAGCGCGGCATTATACAGTAGCATCCGGTCTAGTCAATGGTTTTTAATCACTTCTACGCATTTTTTTATCTGCTGTGCCGCCATCCCTGGCGAACAAGCGCTGAGAATTAGATTGCCTCCAGCTTGCGCAGCTTTTCTGGCAACAGTTTGAAGTCAACCAGGCCGGTGATAAGTGCCTTGAATAGGGTCGCTTCATCTTCATAGACCATCTTGTAATACTGCACTTTCATGGTTAAACCACTGCCCAGCACGATTGAACCAAAAGTGAGGAATGAGCCAACCGCCAAGGTGGAAGCTCCGGTAATACCTTGACCGATAGTACATCCCATCGCCAGCACACCACCAAAGCCCATCAATACCGCACCGATCACGTGAGTCAGGAAATCTTTAAAATTGACAAACCATTCGATACGGAAGCTACGGCTTACCAACGACCAAAGCAGTGAGCCTGCAATGACGCCCAGTAGCGCCATCACCCCGAAGGTGAGAAGAGCCGCACTAAAGCCCGAGGAGGCGTAACCCAGGGTCTGCCCCATCGGATTGATAAACGTAAAAGACTGAGCGCTGAGAGGACGGCTGTCGGCCGGTTTGCCCTCTTCCGACTCGGCCAGGAAATCCCACTGCTGAACATAACCGCTGAGGGTATGCACCTCGCCATCCACATCAACCGCGACAGTGGAGCTGATATACCAGGCTCCCAGCACAGCGAGACCAACCACCAGACCACCGAGCATGTTATCGAAGCTGCTGCGGAATTCAGCTGATTTGAAGACAAACATCAGCAGCGCGAAACCCAGAATCAGGCCGATTACCAGCCGTAGCGTGCCGGCATTCTCACCAGCTACCAAAGCTCCCAGGTCCTGCGGGGTATCAAAGCTTATCGCGAGAGGACGAATCCAGTCGTAAAAGAGCACTGACATCAAGGTCTGATCAGAACCCGGGAAAGGGTTGACCATGAAGTAGGCGATCACCGCGATGATCAACAACACAAAGATCGATTTAAGGTTGCCCCCGCCTATACGAATCAGTGTTTTATTACCGCAACCTGAGGCGAGGGTCATACCAACACCAAATAGCAGGCCACCAAGAATATTCTCGGCCCAAACCAACTGACTGGCGCGATAAGGTGGAAATGAGGCCGCTGGATTGACCTGCCCCATCGATTCCAACAGGGCAACGCCAATCATCGCCACGGCAATGGCCAGGAACCAGGCCCGCATGCGCCCCATATCCCCTATGTTGACGACGTCAGATACCGCTCCCATAGTACAAAAATTGGTTTTGTTGACGACAGCTCCCATTACCAGGGCAATAATGAATGTACCCCACAGCAAGGTGGACTGCGCCTCGAAAAAAGACTCAAAAGTCATGGGTCATCTCCTCCGGAATAGGCACCTATTGAATAGGCGCCATGCTTTTTTTATAGAATCTCCAGCCAGAACGGCTGGGGCAAATTACAAGATTAGCCTATTAGAAAAAGATGATCTACTGGGGTTTATCAGGATTGATCAATGCTGATAGAGGGTCGGATCAGCCACATTGGCATCGGCAAAGCCCTGGGCACGCAGACGGCAAGAGTCACAGACCCCACAGGCTTCTCCTGTCTCATTGGCCTGATAACAGGAGACCGTCAGAGCGTAGTCGACCCCCAGCTTCTCACCTTGCTGAATAATCTGCGCCTTGCTCAGATCAATGAGCGGCGCGTGGATATGGAAAGGATCACCCTCGACACCCGCCTTGGTGGCAACATTGGCGAGTTTTTCGAAGGTCTCAATGAAAACTGGACGACAATCGGGGTAGCCGGAGTAGTCCACCGCCGTCACACCGATAAAGATGTCACGAGCCCCCAAGGCTTCAGCCCAAGCCAACGCCAGGGAGAGAAACACCGTATTGCGGGCAGGCACATAGGTGATAGGAATCCCATTGGTCTCCTTTTCAGGAACATCGATGGCATTGTCGGTCAAAGCCGAACCACCAAACATGTTCAGCGCCATTGGCATGATGCGGTGATCCTTCACACCTAAGGCTGTAGCAACCCGTTTAGCGGCATTCAGTTCAGAGGCGTGGCGCTGACCATAATCCATGCTCAGGGCGTAGCAGTCGAAACCACGGCTGGCAGCAATCGCCAACGTGGTGGCCGAATCCAACCCACCGGACAGCAATACGACAGCTTTCTTCATCTGAACCTCACTCTAAACATCGGCGGCTACTTGCCGGAGACATCACCCCACAGATATTTGTGAAGCTGAATCTGGAAACGGACAGGCAATCGATCGCGAATCACCCAGTCGGCCAGCTCAGTGGCATCCTGCAGCCCCTTCGCTGGTGAAATCAGCACTTCACAGCGCCCCACTAGACCGAGCGACTCAATCTGCTCTTTCGACCAGATGTAGTCGGCCTCATCGCAGATCACAAACTTTACCTGGTCCTGCAACGTGAGACAGTCGATATTGCTAAGCAGGTTCTTCTCCATCTCACCGGAAGCGGGTGTTTTCAGATCCATCACCTTCACCACGCGCGGGTCGACCTGGCAGACATCCAGCGCCCCGCTGGTCTCTAGCGAGACCTGATAGCCGGCGTCGCACAGCGCTGTCAATAACGGCAAGCACTCTCTCTGAGCCAAGGGTTCACCACCGGAGACCGTAACGTGGGTCGCACCATAGCTGGCCACCTGCTCCAGAATGGCATCAAGTGTCTGCCACTCTCCTCCTTTAAAGGCGTAAGCAGTATCACAGTAGCCACAGCGTAACGGACAGCCGGTGAGACGGATAAACACAGTGGGAATACCCACTGTGTTCGACTCTCCCTGCAGAGAATAGAAAATTTCGGTAATACGCAATCGGTTCATGCGCTTAACACATTACATAGTGTCAGTAGAGGCAGTGAGCGAATTTAACGGCGTTCACTGCGCATGCGGTTGAGGCGCTGCTGGGCCAGGCGGGCCGCCGATGAGAGCGGATACTCTTTCACCACCCTCTCCAGACTGGTGCGCGCCTCAGGCCACTTTTTCTGCTCATATTGAATAAAACCACTCTTCAGCAGTGCATCCGGGACCTTGGTGCTGGAGGGGTGGTCACTCAACACTTTGCCGAACTCGACCAGGGCAGTATCGAAGTCACGTGTGACATAGCTGGCCTCGGCCAGCCAATATTGGGCATTATCGGCATACTCACCCGTCGGATAGCTGGCCAGGAACTGCTGTAGCGCCACCCTGGCATCACCATAGCGCCGCTGCATCAGGATATCGAAGGCCTGCTGATAGGCCATCTCTTCCTTCGCGGGATCACCTGCAGGAACACTGCTCGGCACCTGGGTTGATGTAACAGATGCCGGTGCGACCGGTGTCGACGCCGCTACAGCAGGCGCCTGAGACGGCTCAGGCGATGTTGTAGCTGGAGCCGACGTAGAAGCCGACGTAGAAGAAGTAGACGGCGGAGCCAAGTTGGCTGTTGGTGTAACCGGTGCAGGAGCCTGACTCATCTGGCTTAGACGTTGGTCGATGTCCAGATAGAGGGCTCGCTGACGCTGCTTCATACCCTCGATGGTATGGGCCTGCACCTCGACATCGCCACGCAACTGCTGTACTTCCCGCTGCAACGCATCCAACCGATAGGCAAGCTCAGTGAGTGCTTTGACTTTACGCTCAAGCACCATGATACGCTGTTCCATTGGCATCGAGGACGATGCCGGTGGGTTGGCCGCCATTGCTGAGCCTGTCAACAATAGCGAAACCGCGACCCCAACCGTCTTTTTCATCTCAAAAACCTATATATTAGTAAGCGAAAACAGCGCGGCGATTCTGTGCCCAATCCATTTCACTAGAGCCGATCGCAGCCGGACGCTCTTCACCATAGCTAACGGTGATGATCTGGCTTTCCGCCGCACCCTGAGCCATCAGCATACGCTTAACCGCGTTGGCACGACGCTCGCCGAGGGCAATATTGTATTCACGTGAACCGCGCTCGTCACAGTGGCCTTCCAGTGTAACTGTCGCCGATGGATTAGCAGCCAGAAAGTCACCGTGGGCGGAAACCACATCACGGAAATCGGCGCGGACTTCACTGATGTCGTAATCGAAATAGATCACCTTGGTGAACAGCATGCTGTCTGGGTTATCCAGTGGATTGCCGGTCCAGGCGCCACCCTCAGCAGCACCGGTAGTCTGAGCGTCGCTACCTTCGGTGACCGGAGCACCAGTGGTGCCATCAGCACCGCTGGTCTGTTCGTCGGCCTTGTCACCCATACTTGTACAGCCGGCAAACACCAAGGACAGCGCCAATACCGGGGCCAGTTTGAGAATACGCAGTTTCATCAGTTTCTCCTGTTATTTCTTGTATATGGGGACCACACCGGCTCGCGGACATCGCCCTCCTGTAATGCCAACCGCTGACGCACACGTCCATCAACGGAAACCGCGGCAAGCTCACCCTTACCGCCTAGTTTGGTAGCATAAATTACCATGCTGCCGTTCGGTGCGAAACTGGGAGACTCATCGAGCCGCCCTTCGCTGAGAATCTGCAGGGCGCTATTTTCCAGATCCAGCACGCCAATTCTAAAATCACCGCCCTGGCGTGTCACCAAAGTCAGGTTTTTACCATCGGGGGAGTAGGAAGCACGGGCATTATAGGTACCTTCGAAGGTAACGCGCTTTACCGCCCCACCGAAGGCGGAGACTTTGTAGATCTGTGGTCTGCCACCACGATCCGAGGTGAAAACAATTTCACTACCATCGGGCGACCAACTCGGCTCGGTATCGATAGCGTAGTGTTTGGTCAAACGCTGCAGGCTCTTCTTATTCAGATGGTAGACATAGATGTCGGGGCTACCATCCTTCGACAGCGTAAGCGCCAGTTTGCGGCCATCCGGCGACCAGGCCGGTGCACCATTGATCCCCTTGAATGAAGCGATCTTCTGGCGACGCCCGGTGTACACCTCTTGCACGTAGACTGAAGGCTTTTTGCGCTCAAAGGAGACATATGCGAGCTTACGGCCATCCGGCGACCAGGCTGGAGACATCAGCGGTTCGTTGGAGGTCACAATAGTCTGGGCATTGAATCCGTCCGCATCGGCTACTTTCAGGGAGACAGTTTGCCCACCTTTGGCACTTTTGGTGGAGATGACGTAGGCGATCTTGGTGGCGAAGGCGCCACGTTGCCCCGTCAGCTTCTCATAAATAATGTCGGCAATCTGATGTGCTGTAGCCCGCAGGTCGCGCTCTGTCGTGGGAATGTTGTAGCCGATGAGCTGCTCACCCTTGTAGACATCGAAGAGCTGAAAGCGGATCAGATAGCCACCTGAGCCGTTGGGACGAATCTGACCAACCGCCAGGTTCTCCATTCCCAGCACTTTCCAGTCGCGGAACTCCACCTCTGAACCGGTTTGGGGCCGGGCCAGCATATCTTTTACCGGCATGGTGTTGAATCGACCACTGCGCTGCAGATCATCACGGATAATCTTGGCAATATCCTGACTGGGGCCTGCCCCCTGCCCCTGCCAGCCGAACGGAACAATAGCAACAGGTAATGCCCCTTCAGCACCCTCGGTGATCTGAATAGTGAGGGCTGCCGAGGCTTGAACATGCCACAGCACGAGAATGATTGATAAAAGAAATCTTTTCATAGTCATCAAACTAGTTAGGATCGAATTCAAATGTTATATCCCGGAAACGTTCAAAAAGCCCGTCTTTTGGAACGGGCAACGGATCGGCTTTATAGACAGCAGCAGTTGCAGAGCGATCAAAGGCGCCACTACCACTACTCTTCACGACATTTGCAGCCAAAACAACACCTCCAGGCGCCAAACGCACTCGCAAGGTGCACTTGAGGCCATCACCTATACCCGCCGGACGCACCCAGCTATTAGTGACCTTCTGTTCAATCAGGGTTGAGAAACGGTCGGTTTCCCGAGCATTACGCTCTGCCTCAATCGCCGCCTGCAGTTCAGCCTCCCGTGCTTTGCGCGCCTCTTCTTCTGCCCGCTTCTTCGCCTCTGCCGCTTTGCGTTTCTGCTCGGCTATACGGCGTTTCTTCTCCTCGGCAATACGTTTGGCCTCCGCCGCTTTACGCTTCTTCTCTTCGGCAATGCGTTTGGCTTCGGCCTCTTTACGCTTTTTCTCCTCAGCCGCCTTGCGCTTTTTCTCTGTCGCTATACGCTTGGCCTCTGCCTCTTTACGTTTTTTCTCTTCGGCTTTTCGTTTGGCCTCTGCCGCCGCGGCACGCTTCTGCTCTTCCTTACGCTTGGCTTCAGCCACCTTGCGTTTTTTCTCTTCCGCTTTGCGCTTGGCTTCAGCTTCCGCTGCTTTCTTCTGTTCGGCTTTACGCTTTTTCTCTAGCTCTGCCAGGCGCTTTTTCTCATTCTGCTGTCTCTTTTTCAGCTCCTGCAGACGCTTTTGCTCTTCGCGCTCCTTAGCAATTTTCTGCTGTTCCTTTTTCTTGTCTACTTCCTGCAGACGCTTGACCTCTTCCAACACTTTGGTCTGGTCTATTATGCGTGCCTGAACGACTTCAACATTACTCTTTGGCTGCTCCGGTTGTTTCAGCCAATCAACACCAACCACCATGAACAGGATAATCACCGCGTGCATCGACACAGCAATCAGCACGGCCATCGGGTTGCGTTTAAGAATCTGAAACATCCTACACTACCCTTTCTGATGCCTCAGTAATTAATCTCACGTTAGCCGCACCCGCCGCTTGGACCAGGACCATCGCGTTGATCACCTTCTCATACTCCACACCCTGGTCAACTTTTACCATAATGGAGGTTTGCGGCTTATCCTTGAGTACAGCGGCAATATGCGCTTCTAACTCTTCTCCTAAAATCGGGGCGTTTTTGCCCTCACCAATATCGATGAACAGATCACCATCCTGATTGAGTGATACCACCAGAGGATCATCTGTCAATTTGGCAGGGGCCTGAGGTAGCTCTAGTTTGATGTCATGGCTAAGCAGAGGCGCAGTAACTGAAAAGATCACCAACAACACCACAATGACGCCAACCCCAAGCAGTACCACCATCGGATTGAGTTTTAGAGTCTGAAACATCCGTTCAACTACCTTCTGGCGTCTCAGTAATCAATCCAACATTGGGGGCGCCCGCCTTTTGGATCAGCACCATCGCATCAATCACCTTCTGGTAAGCCACATCCTTATCACCTTTCACCATGATGGCAGTTTTCGGTTTGTATTTGAGTACTGCAGCAACTCGAGTGACTAGATCTTCAGGCGCTATCGGTTGATCATCCTGGCCTTCGCCTATATCGATAAACAGGTCACCATCCAGATTGACCGATACCACCACAGTCTCTTGTTCCGTCGACTCAATAGGGTTCGCATCAGCCTCGGGCAGTTCCACATTGACCCCTTGGGTAAGCAGTGGAGCAGTAATCATAAAGATCACCAACAACACCAGCATCACATCGATGTAGGGTACCACGTTGATCTCTGCCATCGGACGGCGACTCTTCTTCTGCCGGCTCACAGTTCAAGCACTCCGTTAGACATGCGCCTGTCGCTGCAGGATGGTGGTAAATTCATCGAGGAAGTCTTCATAGTGACCGTTGAGACGCTCGACATCATTGGAGTAGCGGTTATAGGCCACCACAGCGGGGATTGCCGCAAACAGCCCCATGGCTGTCGCAATCAGCGCTTCGGCGATCCCTGGCGCCACCAGCGACAACGTCGCCTGCTTGACATTACCCAGCGCCTGGAAAGAGTTCATGATGCCCCACACCGTGCCGAACAGCCCGACGTAAGGACTGGTTGAACCGACAGTTGCCAAAAATGAGAGATGGGTTTCCAGCTCATCCATCTCCCGGCTCATCGCCACATGCATGGAGCGGCGCGCACCTTCGACGACTGCCATAGGGTCGATATCGGGATTTTTGCGCAGCCGGGCGAACTCGCGAAAACCGGCGTGGAAAATGCTCTCCATACCATTGATATCGTCCTGATTGCGATCAACGCTGCGGTAGAGTTCATTCAGATCGATCCCTGACCAGAAACGTTTTTCAAAACTGGTGGCCGCCTTGCGAGCCTTTTTCAGCACCCGGGAGCGGTCAAGAATCATGGTCCAGGAGATGATCGAGGCCAGAATCAACGAGGCCATCACCAGTTGCACCAATGGACTGGCACTCAGCACCAAGTGTACGAATGAGAGATCAGACTGCATGTGAAATTTCCGTCAGAATAGCGTTGGGGATCGCTTTGGGTCTGAATGCTTCAGCATCGAGGCTGGCAATTTTTACCGTACCACCGCAGAGTACTTCCCCATCCTCTGCCCGTGTCACCTTCTGCTGAAAGGTCAAACTCGCTTTTCCCCGTTCTGTTATTGTCGATACAACCACCAACTCGTCATTAAAGCGGGCTGGCTTGCGATAGTCCAGCTCAACCCGCCGCACGGCGAAAAGTATGCCCTGCTCAGCAATCAGTTGGTCTTGTTCAAAGCCTAGCGCGCGCAACCATTCGGTTCGCGCCCGCTCCATAAACTTCAGGTAGTTGGCATAATAGACCACCCCACCGGAGTCGGTATCCTCGTAGTAGACCCTGACCGGCCAGAGAAATTCCCTCATAATCGTCACATATTGCAGAATTAAACGCCTGTTTGCGGCTTTTTTTGCCGATTAGGTCACTGTTCAAACAGGTCGGAAACCTCAACCGCATCGACGCCCGGTTTGGGCGCCAGACCAAAATGGAGATAAGCAGCCCGGGTCGCCACCCTTCCTCTTGGGGTACGCATCAGAAAACCCTGCTGAATCAAATAAGGCTCCAACACATCCTCGATAGTGCCGCGCTCCTCACCGATGGCAGCCGCCAGGCTATCAACACCGACCGGACCGCCGTCAAACTTCTCGATCACCGCCGTGAGCAGCTTACGGTCCATGATATCGAAGCCACTTTTGTCGACTTTCAACATGCTTAGCGCCTTGTCCGCCACTTCGGCATCCACTTCACCTCCCGCCTTCACCTGAGCGTAGTCGCGCACCCGGCGTAGCAGGCGGTTGGCGATACGCGGTGTGCCGCGAGAGCGTCGGGCGATTTCACGTGAGCCTGATTGGTCCGAGACAATATTCAGGATATTGGCTGAACGCCCCACGATGTGGGTCAGATCCTCATCGGAGTAGAACTCCAGACGCTGCACAATACCGAAGCGATCCCTCAATGGGGAGGTCAACAGACCGGCCCGGGTGGTTGCCCCAATCAGGGTAAAGGGTGGCAGATCGAGTTTGATCGATCTCGCCGCCGGGCCTTCGCCAATCATGATATCGAGCTGATAGTCCTCCATCGCCGGGTAGAGCACCTCCTCCACCATCGGGCTGAGGCGGTGAATCTCATCGACGAACAGCACATCATGGGGCTCCAGATTGGTGAGCAACGCCGCCAGATCACCCGGACGCTCCAGCACGGGGCCTGAGGTTTGGCGCAGATTAACCCCCATCTCATTGGCGATGATATGTGCCAAGGTGGTCTTACCCAGACCGGGCGGGCCGAAAATCAGCACATGATCCAGTGCCTCCTGACGCGCGCGCGCGGCACTGATGAAGATCTCCATCTGTTCACGCACCACCGGCTGACCGACGTAGTCCTCCAGGCGTTTGGGGCGGATAGCCCGATCCATTGCCGCGTCATCCATACCGGCTTCAGGGCTGATAATGCGATCGATCTCTGCCATGCTGTTGTGCTCGCTAGTTAACTGGGTGCCACAGATTTAAGGGCCTGGCGGATGATCTCTTCACTGCCCAACCCATCGCTATCGATAGCGCGCACCAGACGGCTCGCCTCATTGGGCTTGTAGCCAAGGGCAATCAACGCACCGACGGCATCCGATACCGGCGTCTCCGCCACAGCGCCGGCAGGCTGAGTCATCTTAATAGCTGGACCGCCGCTAGAAGTCTCGATCTTATCCAGGCGATCGCGCATCTCAACGATCAAACGCTCGGCGGTCTTTTTACCAATACCCGGAAGACGCACCAGCGAGGCAGTATCGTCAGTCTGCACACAACTGGTAAAGGCCTCGACACTCATACCGGAGAGAATCGCCAGAGCCATCTTTGCACCCACGCCATTCACCTTCAATAAGGTACGGAACAGGGCGCGTTCCGATTCGCTTCCAAAGGCATAGAGCACATGGGCGTCGTCGCGTATCGCCAGATGGGTGAACAGCGTTACCTCACCGCTATCAGGCAGGTCGTAAAAGGTCGACATCGGCGCTTCCAGCTCATAGCCGACACCGTTTACATCGATCATCAGAAAGGGTGGTTGCCGATAGACCACCTGTCCACGCAGGCGTCCTATCATCGTCGCCAGCCTCCCGCTTTTGCCAGATTCATTAATGTACTGTTGGAGTGGGCATGACTCAGCGCCACCGCTAATGCATCGGCTTGGTCAGAGGCCAGTTTTTGTTCGAGTTTGAGTATGTGTCGCACCATGTGCTGCACCTGATCCTTATCGGCCTTACCGGTTCCCACCACCGCCTGTTTGATCATCCGCGGGGTATACTCGGCAACACTCAAGCCCGCCACCACACAGGCGCAGATAGCGGCGCCTCGCGCCTGCCCAAGCTTCAGCGCCGATCCGGCATTCTTAGCCACGAACACCTGCTCAATGGCCATCTCTGTGGGGCGAAACTCCTCCACCACATCGCTGATCGCCTGGTAGATTTCACCGAGTCGCTCCGGCAGATCTCCCTCAGCAACTCGGATACAGCCGCTGCTGATGTGCTGACTGTTCACCCCGTCGCTCTCGATAATACCGAAGCCGGTCACTCGGGAGCCTGGGTCAATGCCGAGAATGCGGCGCATCAATGCCCCCGAAGGGTTAGAGCCGGGCCATTGGCCCGGGTCAGATAAGGGGTCTCAGTATTCAACCGATGGCATCCAGGATCTCGTCAGAGATGTCCGCATTGGTGTAGACATCCTGCACATCATCCAGATCTTCCAGCGTGTCGATCATACGCATCAGCTTTTCAGCGGTATCCTGATCCAGTTCGGCCTTGGTTGACGCTTCGAAGGTCACCTCAGCATTGTCAGCTTCAAAACCGGCGGCAGCCATCGCATCATTGACAGCCGTGAAATCCTCGGGCGAGGTCATCACATCGATAGAGCCGTCATCGTTGGTCACCACATCGTCGGCACCGGCCTCGAGGGCAGCTTCCATCACCGCATCTTCGTCAGCACCCGGCGCAAAACTGATAATACCGGTCTTACTGAACATGTAGGCCACGGAACCGTCGGTACCCAGATTGCCACCGTGCTTGGTGAAAGCGTGGCGAACTTCTGAAGCGGTGCGGTTGCGGTTGTCAGTCATGCAGTCGACAATCACTGCGGTACCACCAGCCCCGTAACCTTCGTAGCGAATCTCTTCGTAGTTGTCACCATCACCGCCACCCGCGCCACGCTCAATGGCGCGCTTGATAGTGTCTTTCGGGACATTACCACCATTCGCTTTATCCACCGCCAAACGCAGGCGCGGGTTGGAGTTGATATCACCACCACCCTCTTTGGCTGCAACCGTCACCTCGCGCAGCAGCTTAGTCCAGATTTTTCCGCGCTTTTTGTCATTGGCCGCTTTCTTATGTTTGATATTGGCCCATTTACTGTGTCCAGCCATCTTTTTCCTCTCGAAATCTCACTGGGGGCAGAGTTTATCACTCTGCAGGAGTATCAGAAACCGGCGGAGGCGCGGGAATTGCCCCACTGCCTCCGTCAAAACGCCCCTGCCTCAGAAATTGCATCGTCTGCCGGGCAACTGCACGGGAGAAGAGCATGTCGAAATGGCCCACTCGCAGGGTACAAAAGTCCGTGGCGCCAGGTAGGCGGGTTTCAGCAACTGCAACAGTGCCGTCATGGGAGCCACTCAAGCCTCCTATAACAGAACCAACGCCGATACCGCGCTCTCCCGCTATTACACCCAGATCGCGGTCGCCTTGCCAGCTCGGCGCATCGCCCAACAGCCCCCGCTCAGTGGTATTTCCCAGCAACAGACGCATCACCGGGTTGATCGACAACCGGCGCGCCACTCCACTCCCCAACACCGGTGAGCCAAGCAGCACAATCCGACCCGGCGGCAACACCGGGGATAAGCTGAACAGATGCAGCAAAATGATGCCGCCCAGGCTATGCCCAATCAGGTCAACCTGCTCAACATCCAGGTCTTTAATAAATGTCTGCAACCGCTGCGCACTCTCCCGGGGCTCGACAAATAGCGATGAGTAACGAAAATAGTGCACCTCATAGCCGCTGTTTTTTAACTGCTGACCCAACCAGCTCATCTCATAGCCGGTCATCCAGATCCCATGCACTAAAACCACCGTTTTACTCTTCAATTTTCCCTCATTTTTCAATCAGATAAAACAAAATTCTCTTAACCAGCCATAAGTTGAGGAGACCAACTCTCCTGCCGGCAAACACCTGCACTACCCACTAAAGATAACCTCACCTCCGCCGATGCAACTTCCATAAGCGCTCAGCGCACGCGTTCTGAACAACACTAATAACATCGTGGAGAACTTATACGGTTATGTCGCTCACGCTGGAAGATTGGGTCTCCCGCCTCAAAGATAAACCCCTGCCCGCAATGGCGCTCACCGTACAACGCGTCACCCAGTTGATAGACAGCCCCAACACCACCAACGCCGATTATCAACGCGTCATCAGCCGCGACCCAGGCTTCACACTGTCGATATTCCGTGCCTTTGGCAACAATAAGCGCGCACCTAAAGAGGCACCTTCTAACCTGGCCCACGCCATTGCATTACTCGGGGTCGGGCCGGTTATCGACAGCACCCAAAAGCTGCCAATCCTGAAGAAAGTGTTAAAAGGCGCAGCCCGTCAAGGGCTCTATGGCAGCTACTCACGCGCTGCTCACGCTGCTGGCTACGCCTACCGGTGGGGCCACGACCGCAAAGACAATAACCCGGAAGAGATGGCGATTGCCGCCTTGCTGCATGACTGCGGCGAAATGGCCCTGTGGGCCTACGCCAAAGAGGAGATGAAAAAAGTCATGCTACTGGTGAGTCGACGCCAGAGCCGGGATGTTGCTGCAAAAAAGGTTTTTGGCTTTGCCATTGAGGAGCTGAGCCACACTCTCACCGAAGAGTGGCGACTTCCACAACTTACCCAAGACGCCCTACACCCCTACGGCGCTTTCCACCCCCGGTCTCTGGGCGTAATGTTGGCCGGTGAACTGGCCAGGGAGAGTGAAAAAGACTGGTTCTCCCCCGCAACCGCGGATTTAATCGAACTGGTGAGCGAACACCACCGGATCAGCACAAACGAAGCCATAGCCTATGTCCACCGTCAGGCCGTCGATACCGCACACGATATCTACGGTCTACCGTTACCAGCCAACGCACCACTGCTGTTACAGATACCGGCGCCCACTACCCCGCAAGAGCCTGCTTCCGCACCAAAATCGAAACAGCAAGCAGCGCCTAAAAAAGCGTCTCAGCCAAGAAAACAGGCTAAAGCGGCGCCTAAGTCAGTTGAACAAACTAAGCCGGTTGAGCAGCCTAAGCCGATCACGGCCAAACAAGTAAAACCGAAAGTTGAACAGCCCAAACAGCCTCAACCGATCAAGCAAACGAAACCGAAACCTGAACCGGTTGAACAAGTTACACGGAAACCAGAGCCAACCGAGCCACCGAAACAGGCGAAACCAGCACCT
>JAKSCN010000381.1 GCA_022360595.1 Chromatiales bacterium | reverse complement strand
GCATCGCTAGAGCCAGGAGGTGTTCTGGTGCTCGGTAGCCATGAACACCTGCCGGAAACCGTTGGACTACACCAGGATTCACGCTCTCCCTGGCTTTACACCCAATCATAAAATTTGCCATACAGGGATTCTTGACCACGTCACCTTCACTATACGATCCCTCTTACGACAGTGATAAAAAGTCTCTTTTAATATAAGCGAAATTTATACAGTAACAATGATTTTCCTCTAATACTCAAATTAATAAGGAGCCGTTATGGAGATTCACCGTTGCTTCACTATATAACAACCCTTGTATTGCTATTGCTTTTCTTTCTGGTGGGAGCGATAGAGGGTGTGGTCGATAAGTTGGCCTTGACCCAAATACATATCGGCTTCGCCGCAGGGTCGGCTATTCTGTTAAGCCTGATCAACGTCAAGCTCTTTTCCATACCGCTTCGACCCAAGAGGAGTAACAACGCAGTTGAGCAGGAACAAGGTGGCCCCGAAATAGAGACACTCACCCATCTGAGGGTAGGCATCAATCTTGGCGGTTGTATCCTACCGTTCTATTTTATCTTCTATCTTTTCCATGAAAGAGAAGTGGATCTTTGGTCTGCGCTACTGCTGATTATGTTGGTATCTCTGGTTGTCTATCCACTCACACGGGTTAAAAAGCATAAGGGATTGGAGGTACATCTTTTCGGCGCCATTATCACCGCATCAGTAGGTGCGTTATTACTTGGGGGAGAGGACTATCTTGCCTGGGCCTATATGAGTGGAGCGGTCGGGACCTTGATCGGTGGTGATCTGCTTCATCTGACCCAGCTCGGACGTCTTGAGAGCACCTCTCAAGAGGGAGTCTTTATCGGCGGCGCAGGACTGATGGACGCTATCTTTCTATCAGGCCTCTTCGCTATGCTGATGGCCGAAGCCCTGCATAGCGCCGCTCTGATTCCTGGCATTTAGATGAACCCTTTGACGAATGAAATAGTTCTCCCTTGTTGTTGAAACCAACCCTAAAACAGTATTATCGATAGTCCGGATTCGGATAATCAAAACGGCATCCGGCATCCCACTCCGACCGCTGATTACCATGAGCCGGTATACCCCCTGCATCCTTTATCATCCGCGCAAGATGCAAAAGATTCCAGGTCATGAACGTTGTATTCCTGTTCGTGAAATCATTCTCGGGACCGCCTGATCCCGGATCGAGATAAGAAGGTCCGGGCCCCGCCTCTCCAATCCAACCGGCATCCGCCTGAGGCGGTATCACATAGCCAAGGTGCTGTAACGAATAGAGAATATTCATAGCACAGTGTTTTACACCGTCTTCGTTGCCAGTAATAAGGCAACCACCGACACGCCCGTAGTATGCATACTGCCCGGCATCATTCAAATCACCGGACGAGGAGTAAAGGCGTTCAATCGTCTTAGAACAGACGGATGATTTTTCACCCAGCCAGATCGGGGAGCCGATCACCAGAATGTTCGCAGCTTTGACCTTTTCGTATATTTCCGGCCAATCGTCCTTTTCCCAACCGTATTGCTTCATATCCGGGTAGACACCGTACGCAATCTCATAGTCCACTGGGCGTAAAACCTCCACGGAGACTCCATTTTTCTCCATGATCGCCCGAGCTATACGAATAAGCCCCTCGGTATGGGTCAATTCCGGCGAGCGCTTGAGGGTACAGTTGAGAAAGAGCGCTTTAAGGTCAGAAAAATCCCATTGACTCGATTCGCACATCTTGAGCTGCTTTTCATTCAGGTTCATGCTGCGCCCTCCTCTGTCAGAGGTTTAATGATATTGGCCTGTCGAACAGAAACTTCTCCGTTAAAAACTCTGCCTAAAGAAGTTTAGCCGTTAATCACCACCACCGATAATGGGCAAAGCTGATAAGAGAATTTTTTTGCACAACAGGGATAGTTAAAAAGCCAGCCCACCTAGCTGGGCATAAGCAGGGCACTTACTCGTTAGCGTTACCATCTCTATTACGCTCACTTATAATTGGGATAACGATAATTGGAGCTTTTACGCGCTCTGATGTAGGGTTTGGAGGCTGGTTCAGCATTGCCGAACACTATTCAGGACCATAAAGGAGTATAAAAAACATGTTAATCCGCACCTATCAGTCATCGGATCTTGACCGTTGCCGTGAACTCTGGACCGAGCTGACACAGCACCACCGGGACATTTATGATTCCCAGAAAATTGGAGGTGATAACCCTGGACTGGCATTCGATGAACACCTTGAAGAAGCCGGGCCTGAGCGAATATTCCTTGGTGTGGTGGATGATAAAATCATTGGGTTGATCGGACTGCTGCAGGATGAAAAACAGGGAGAGGTTGAACCTATTGTCATATCCCCTCAATACAGGGGAACCGGCTATGGCAAGCAACTCTTACAGCATGTCATTAAAGTAGCGGAGGAGGCGGGTATATGGCGGCTCTCCATTCGCCCTGTGGCAAGAAATATTGATGCGATAAGACTCTTTCATGATCAGGGGTTTGATGCACTTGGACGCATTGAGCTTGTTATGTCTATCAAAGGCGGGAAGCATTTAGTAGATGGCCCGGAACTCTTCAACCACGCTTTTAAATTTTAATCTCAATGACGTAATGCATTTGTCCTTTCCGTATTAATACCGAACAGTTGCTGCACCGGTTTAACCCGAGCCTCCCACTCCTGTTCCAGCATACGGAACTCATCCGGTCCTAAAGAGGCTGTTCGGAATGAAGTGGCAGGTGAAAGATAAGGGGGACGCTTCCCTATAATCTCAATCCCGTACCGCCCCGGGTCCCTTAATAACTCAATCCCAAAGTAGAGCTGGAGCTGCTGAAATGCAGCAGCAGCCTGTACGGCAGGCCCACAGCTTTCAATGAAATCAAACGTTGCTTTAATATCATCCACGGTCTGTCCCGGTAACCCGTGAATACAAAACAACTCAACCATGATCCCATGCTCCAGCGTCATTTGGACAATCTCCCGAAACCGTACCAGATCAACATGTTTATTCACGCCGTCCAACACACTGCTTGAGGCTGTCTCCAGCCCATAAGAGATAGAGATAAAACCCGCATCCCTCATGGCGCGGAGGGTGGCTGGCGTTACTGCCTCAGTCCTGAGTTCGCAGTTAAATGTAAGCCCTGTATCCAACTCCCGCAGATCCTCCAACAACTGCAACGGCCGGTGGGCCGAAGGGAGAAATACCGGATCGGCAAAGAAGACATGCTCCACGTTAGCCTTGGCCATTTCGACTATATCCTTGAGAACACCCTCCCTAACTCTTTGGGAGAGGCGCCGTCCACTGGCTGCGGGGGTATAGCAGAAAGCGCAGTTATGAGGACAGCCCCGATTGCTGAAAAGCACTCCCAGCGGATAACGGTCAAGGGGCCAGCGTGGTATCCGAAACGGCGAAGGCAGACTATCCACCTGTGGCAGCATCTCTGGAACTCCCGCCTCAATTAACCCATCCGTAGTACGCAATAGAAAACCGGGCACCGTCTCACAGCCTGCACGCAATG
>JAKSCN010000400.1 GCA_022360595.1 Chromatiales bacterium | reverse complement strand
TATTATGCGCGGTGATCCTTACCGACAGGAGGTCATCCTAACAAAAGTAGGAGACTCTCAAGGATAGAGAGATAGCTATACCACTGTAAATCGCATATCTGCTGTATTAGCGGTTCTTCTCCACTATCCACTACTTACCATTCACACCAACAAAAGCAGCACATAGTTATACAGACTAGCTATTCCCACTGACAAAGTATTCTATGTTTAAGGCGCCAGAAGTTAACAAGGAGTATTGTTATGGCAGAGAAAATCGACTACCAATTTTTGAGCAACCTCGAAGGGGGCTGCAAAACAACAGGCTATGTTCCCGCTGCTGCTGTAAGCAAGAGTGGAGTCACTATCGCGACAGGATTTGATCTTGGCCAGCGCGATGAAAATGACCTCAAACAATTAAAGCTGGACGCTTCACTTATCACTAAACTGAAACCCTACTTAGGCGCCCAGGGTACAACTGCTCAGGATCTGCTGAAAAGCTCACCTCTAACCATTGACTTGGCAGAAGCTAAAGCAATAGATAAAGCGGTAAAATCAGCTCACATTACTAAGCTGAAATTTAAATACAATGCCGCTCCTGGGAATACGAAAAAGTTTATTGATATTCCACCTCAAGCGCAGACAGTTATAGCATCAGTTTCATTTCAATATGGCGTTGGTTTAAACATTAGAACGCCTAAATTCTGGAAAGCTGTTACCTCACAGGATTGGCCTAAAGCGATAAAGATACTCAAAGCTTTTGGTGATGCCTATCCAACGAGAAGAAAAAAAGAGGCCGCACTGCTGGAGAAGATTAAGTGAAAACTTCACATATACTTTTTATTTTAGCTCTAGGCTTTCTAACCTCTTGTGCCACTATAAAGTCGCAAGATACATCCCACATCTCAAATAAGGCGTTGTTACAATCGTATAAGGACTTTAACAACTCCTTCAAAAAAGCGCGAACGCCACTCTCATACAGCGGAGGTCACACAGCCTCCAATTGTGAGACCTATTTTGACCTGGCACCAAAACACGATATCGAAGAGACGGTTCACAACCAGGCTGTAAAAAGTGAGTATTTGATTTGCGATGCCCTCAAGATTTTATCGGATTCATACGGTGCGCCTGATAAACGCATAGACTTCTCCTCGATGGGGGAGTTGCTCCTATCACAACTGGACCTTCGCTCTTTCTCCTCCTCACTCTATAGAGCAGCCGATGAGAACACACATACCCTGCAATCGCTGTTTCCCCAAAGCAGCTCAGCAACGGGGCCGATCACACGGTTTGACTCGGAAGATTGGGCGTTCACGTTAGAAGTGGTTGCCGTGGCAAATATGAATGACAACAGCGCACCCGATTGGATTGTTTGGGTTCTGGATGAAGCAAAAGAGGGAAATTATCGGGGCTATTCAACACTGATTATCTATGACCCGGAACAGCAGGAGCCCCTTAAAGCAACGACCTATCCCTAGAGCCTCTGTTGACACTCATTTGATCATCACTACGACTGGCGCTATCCGTCACGGTTAGGGGGTAGCGCCAGCGTCCATCTCCTATTTTAAATCACCCTTTATAGTCTGTATTCCAGGGCTGTCTGTTTTTGTTTCGGCGCCCTGGTTTTTCATCAGCATCTCTTTCAGTCTGGACCCGGCGAAACCGAACCGGGTGGTTTCACTCTGTCCCGGCACCTTCGAGTGGTTCAGTCCAACACGCAGAGCAAGGGCAGCGGTATGCCGCTTCTCCTCTCCAGCCTTTTCCACAATGGTTTCGACCTTTAGGTGGTGGTAACCGCTCCGGGTCGGCAGTACGGTGAATTCGAATGAGCCTTTGTAGGGAATCTTTTCACTACCGGAAAAATCGATCAGCTTGACACCGTTACTCGGTGTCACAATAAATCGTCCTCGCTCATAGGGTTCATTTGGCCAGAACAACAACCGGACAGATAACGGGCTAAACGCTCCACGCTCATCATCGATCTTGTATCTCAACGATACAAGACTGCGAGGTTGTGATCGGAGAGATTCCACCAAGGCCGTGAACTCAGCCTTTCCCGGGTGCAGCGTGGGGTCTTCGCACGCCAGCGCCACCCCCGAGCATAGCGACAACGCTGCAATCCACACGGACTGATTTCTCAGAAAAAGCCGAAAGCGACCCTGCCGATCAATATTCATCTTCATTCCTTACCCGATATTAGTATAGACCTCAGAAGCTCCGCTGATATCGCTAAAAAGGTAAATCCCATAAGAAGCCTGCAAGAGACACGCCAGATCCGCTACAGGATTATTGCAGTAGATCCTGCGAGCCTCCTTGACGCGTCCTGATACCAAGCAAGGTCTTTGACTGCTCCAGACTCGGAGAATTGTTACGGCATAGGGGCTTTGTGTTGCGTTGTTAATGTGTTTAAAAGATTTACACCTTTTTGCCGTCATATTTGGGCTTGACAGTGCATTAGAGCAGATAGCTTTAGCTTTGATTGAGATCCCCTCACCCCAACCCTCTCCCAGAGGGAGAGGGGGTTAGTTGGGTGGGAATCTATAGGCACTGGAGAGTTATTCTAGATTAAGGGTTATCAGGGAGTGTGTAGGTAAAATAGTGTACTTATGATTCAGTAAGCCATTGAGTTATAGCGGAATTTATGTGCTTTTGAAAAGGCATTTTGTATGCTTACTGAGAGCTAATGGAGTAGGAAATATTTATAAGTCTATAACAAAGGGTCCCCTCTCCCACCGGGAGAGGGACAGGGTGAGGGGATCAAAAACATTACTATCACAAGCCCACACATACACTGCTAATTCAGTGAAGCAGAATCTGCATTATGGAAGCATTTGCGAGAGCGTCAATTAAATGGCCACAGGTTTTGGCGTCAAGTGGTAATAGAGCCGATAGCTTTGATTGATATTCTCACCCCAGCCCTTTTATACCCGCAGGGTGCTTTCAAAGGAAGTTAGCCTGGCAGTAATGATCAGATTAGTGCTAACAGGCTCTAGGGCAACTGTTATCAAGGGCTGTTAATCCAAACATCGCCTGCAGCCCCAAAACAACCTTATGTATCAATCATCACTGGGATGCAGATATCAACAACCTCAATCTCATCCTTGGAACTGCTGTGGTAGAACTCGTAGCAGGGGCTGCCACTATACTCATGGCCGTTCTCCTCCAGCCAGGCAAAAGCATCCATCCAGGCCTGGGGGAATTGGTCAGCGGTAATCTCAAAATGGCACACCGCATAACTCCCGGCGCTGATTGTCTGCACATCCAGCGCCGGTTCCATATCATCAGGAAAGGTGATACAGGCGTCCATGCGGCACTGTTCAGGGGGAGTGATCTCCGGGTTATCCCAATAGAGACCGAACAACTGCTCCGATTCAAACAGCCCCTTCGGCCCGGCCCAGGCTGCCAGCTCTTTGAATGCGGCCTCTGCCGTTTCGGGACCGTAGGGACCCAACTTACGCACTGACGCAACCCGGTAGGCGGGCATCTCTTTGATTTCGGCGTTCATGATCTTGTCCTTAATGGTGTAGGGTGGCCTAAAAAGTATAGATAACCGCAACGCCATTTTTGAACGCAGGGTTCACACCTCGGGCAGCGGATTGATTGCGGGCGACTCACCCCAAAGTTTAGCGACCAACTGTTGCAGCTCCGTCGTGGAACCGCTGCCCCAAAACTGCTCTGTGCCGGAGCACCCTGAGTCGTTGAGTAGATCCAATTCATCCAGACGACGGTAGAGCTGCCGGGCCACTGGTTGACCGGTCTCGATAACCGAGACCTGATCCCCCGCCATCTGTTGAATAGCCTCTCGAAGGAACGGGTAGTGGGTGCAGCCCAGCACCAGGCTATCGACCTCTTTTGCCAGTAACGGCGCTAGATGCCGGTGAACAACCGGCTCACTCGGCTGACCAGACAGGCCCTGCTCAATATGCTCAACCCAATCGGGGCAGGCCTGAACATGGATTTGGCAACCGTCATTGTACCGGTCCAACAGTGCCCGAAACTTCTCACTCAACAGAGTGCCCTCAGTCGCCAACACACCGACATGACCGCTTTTGCTTTGGGCAATGGCTGGTTTGATGCCCGGCTCCATACCGACGATAGGCAGAGCATAGTTTTCTCGCAGAATGCTTACCGCAGCCGCAGTAGCTGTATTGCAGGCAACCACAATCGCTTTAACCGATTGGGTGAGGAGAAACTCAACTATCTGAATCGAACGGGCGGCAACCTCCTCTACCGACCGCTCGCCGTAGGGCATATAACCGCGATCGGCCACATAGATAATCTCCTCCGACGGCAACCGCTCGCGAATATGGCGCAACACACTCAGGCCACCAACGCCAGAATCAAAAATACCGATAGGGGAGGAGGAGGGCATTAACCAGCGACTACTCTCTATTCTGCTTCAGTTGACGATAACCGAACAGCAAAATCAGTGCGCCACCAATAGCCAGGCCCAGACTGCGCAGATCAAACCCGGATACCGTACCAAACCCCAAGGTCGAACCAATGAAGCCACCCAGAAAACCACCGGCAATACCAATCAAAATGGTAACGAAAAACCCACCCGGGTCCTTACCCGGCATAATCCACTTGGCCAGCGCACCGGCAATCAGCCCCATCAATATCCACGAGAAAATCCCCATACTCAACTCCTTACCGTAAAAGAACCCTGCACTTAGCGTACTTCATGCAACCGCCTTCGTTTTGTAAAAAGTTGCTAAAAATATCCCCAGGAAAATAGTGAACATACCGATCAGGTGGAACAGGCTGAGCGTTTCACCGAGAAACAGCACCGCCAACACACTGGCGTAAACCGAGATCAGATTACAGTACATACCCGCCTGGTTGGCGCCGCCCAGGGCAACCGCCTTGTTCCAGAAGTAGTAGGAGAGAATCGATGGAAAAATCCCCACATAGGCGAGAATCAGACCGGTGCTGCCGTTCAGCTCCAAGCGTGCACCGTCGCTGATATCCCAGAGATAGAAGGGCAGAATGCCGATAACACCCCAGAAGATCAACACCAGCAGCATGCCCAGCTTATCCACCTCCGGCGCCAGTCGCTTCAATAGCACCGAGTAGAGGCCAAAACCGAACACCGCCAGTATCATCATCAAATCACCCGGATTGAACTGCAGCCCCAACAGCACCTGCAGATTACCCCGCGAAATGATCACCATCACCCCCACCAGGGCAAACACCGCACCCCAACGCTGTGGCCAACTGGTGCGCTCCTGGCCCATCAGCCAGGTCATCAAAAAAACCATTAACGGCATCGAGGCGGCAACCACACCGACATTGATCGCCAACGTCCACTGCAGGGCGATGTACTGAAAGGTGTTGTAGACCGACACCGACAAGATGGCGAGGATAATAACCATCACC
>JAKSCN010000644.1 GCA_022360595.1 Chromatiales bacterium | reverse complement strand
TTCAAGCCTGAACTGTTTTTGGACTATATCCGCCACTTCGTTCTGTTTGAGCAAGATGGCGACACGGTTATTAAAAAGATAGCCGGTTACCATCAATTCCATGCTGTGCGCGAAGCGGTAAAAGCGACAGTGATTGCCGCCCAGCAACAGGAGAAGATAGCAGACCCTCGTGCCAGTTACGCTGACAAGGTAGTGCCAGGCTCCGGTAAGGCAGGGGTGGTGTGGCATACCCAGGGTTCAGGCAAGTCAATCTCCATGGTCTGTTATGCCGGAAAGTTGCTGGCTCAGCCGGAGATGAATAATCCCACCATAGTGGTAGTAACTGACCGCAATGATCTGGATGGCCAGCTTTTCAATACCTTTAGTATGGCATCGGAAACCCTGAAACAGACACCGGTGCAGGCAGGTGATAGGGATGAGCTGCGTGAGATTCTCGCATCGCGCCAGTCGGGCGGTATTATCTTTACTACGGTACAAAAGTTCGCTCTGTTGAAGCATGAGACCTCTCATCCTGTACTTAGCGAACGCCACAACATTGTGGTAATAAGCGATGAAGCCCACCGCAGCCAGTATGGTGATAAGGCTAAGTTCAATAGCAAAACCGGTAAGTATAGTTTTGGTTATTCCAAGCATATGCGTGATGCATTGCCGGAAGCTTCATTCATTGGCTTTACCGGCACGCCGATTGATTCTGCCGATAAAGACACCCGTGCTGTATTTGGCGACTATGTATCGATCTATGATATTCAAGATGCTGTCGATGATGGCGCCACTGTGCCTATCTACTATGAATCACGCCTGGCCAAGCTGGATATTAACGCTGCCGATATAGAGAGCTTAAATGATGAAGTGGAAGAGGTCATCGAGGATGAAGAAGATATCGCCATTCGTGAGCAAACTAAATCCAAGTGGGCAGCTTTGGAAAAGCTGGTTGGCAGTGGGCCACGTATTACGCAAATAGCCCAGGATCTGGTTGCCCACTTTGAAGACCGTATTGCCTCCATGCAGGGCAAGGCCATGATTGTCAGCATGAGCCGTGAAATTTGTGTTGACATGTACGATGCCATCGTAGCGATTAAACCTGACTGGCATGACGAAGATCCCGCTAAAGGGGTAATCAAGATTGTGATGACAGGTTCAGCCTCTGACAAAGCGAAGTTGCAACCGCACATCTACAGCAAAGAGACAAAAAAGCTGTTTGAGAAGCGCTTTAAAGATGTGAATGATCCGCTGCAGTTGGTGATTGTGCGGGATATGTGGCTTACCGGTTTTGATGCACCGAACTGTCACACTATGTATATCGATAAACCCATGAAAGGGCATAACCTGATGCAGGCGATTGCCCGCGTTAACCGCGTGTTTAAAGATAAACCCGGTGGTTTGGTTGTGGACTACATCGGTATTGCCAATGAATTGAAGCAGGCGTTAAAAACCTACACGGGTGCGAACGGCAGAGGCAAACCCACCCACGATACACGCGAAGCTTACGCCATCTTATTGGAAAAAATGGATGTGGTGCGGGGTATGTTGCATGGCTTTGATTACAGTAGCTATGAAGAGAATGCCCTGCAACTGTTGCCTGGTGTAATGAATCATATTCTAAGCTTGAAGGGTTCTAACGGTGAGTTGGATGGTAAAAAGCGCTTTTTGGATGTAATGGCAGCCATCAGTAAAACCTATACTTTATGCAGCACGATGGACGAAGTTGCACCTCTGAAGAAGGAGATCGCGTTTCTCTCTGCAGTGAAATCTGCAATAACCAAATTTACCAGTGTCGACAAACGCCGTACTGATGAAGAGAGACATTCAGCATTAAAGCAGATTATCGATAATGCCATTGTGGCTGAAGGCGTGGATGATATTTTCCAACTGGTCGGTTTAGACAGACCCAACATTGGGTTGCTCTCCCCTGAATTTTTGGAAGATGTGGCAAACATCCCGCAGAAGAATCTGGCTGTGGAACTGCTGGAAAAACTACTGCGCGATGAAGTGAAACATCGGATGAAGACCGATGTAGTTTCGGAAAAGAGATATTCCGACCGCATACTGGAAACACTACGTAAATATCATAACCGCGCTATAGAGACGGCTCAGGTCATTGAAGAGTTGATCAAGATGGCCAAAGAGATGGCTGCTGATGCGGAAATGGCGGAAAAGTCAGGTTTGAATGTTGATGAAATTGCATTTTATCGTGCACTCGTTCAAAACGAATCAGCCGTGCGTGAACTCGGCGATAATACTCTTCGAGAACTGGCCAAATATGTGACGGCTCAACTACGTAAATCAACAACTGTGGATTGGCAAGTGCGTGATAGCGTACGCGCTAAGTTGCGGAATCTGGTGCGTAGAGCCTTGCGCAGATGGAAGTACCCACCAGATGGAGCCGATGAGGCTATCGATCTTTGCTTAAAGCAGGCAGAGGTATTGAGTCATAGCTGGTCAGTTTGAGAATTTTGAATAACTGGGGGCGATATCCTCGGTAACGAACAGGATAGAATAAAAGTGAATATCACGGAGCAGTATCTTCAGGCCTTAAAAGATATCGATGACTGGGTCTTGGTTTCGGAGTGGGCTACAAGAGTGGGGGAGCTCTATCCTGATCTTCTGGAAAAAGCCAATGAAGAGGCTAGAAATCAAGCGAATGATACCACCGGTCTGCGGGAGATTGCCGCCAGGATCAGCTCATCTATCGCGCGCGGTGCCTATATCGACCACATTGAGGTCGATACCAGTGAGCGGCCTAGAAAAGTCAGGTATGTTTCCCGCGAGGAACATGATGCGAATGTAACTAGTGAGATCGATGAGGATGTTGCCCCGCTTAAGCGCAGTGAGATTATAAAGCTCGCTGAGAACGCTATGAGTAACTCTGAAAAATATCGCTTGGATGAGTTTGAAGCTATCGCAAAACAACTGAAGCGCTATTTTGGGCTGGACTTTGAAGTGGATCATGCCCAAGCACTTCTTAATAGAGATCAGCCTGGTCCCCATCATCCTGATAATTTGCAGCTTATCCTGAAGATCCATAATGGAAAAAAGAATAATGATAACTGGCCTCGTTTCTCGCTTGATGAGCAGGTTCAATACATTGAATCAGTGATTGAAACCCAAGGTATTGTCGCATCCAGGTTGGGAATAGATATCACTAAGGATGTTTTAGGGTCGCTGTTGGAGCGGTTAGAAAAGGTTTATTGATGACCAGAATCAGTGAGTAGTAAAAGGGGTGAAGAACACGTCCTTTTATTTAAAGCTAGCAATCTTCTCTTGGCAAGTTTTTCCGTTAACTACTGTAGAAGGGGCATACGTTCTGCTGGCCACACAAGCTCTTCTTCAGCGTTTTTTCTTACCTGTGGCAAAACCGGTGACCTGCTCAAACTCATCGCGAATAACCGCGACAATTTGAGCCAGGTGCTCTTGCCTGGAAGCTGGTAAGTGATCGATGCTGTAATTCATCTATTTATACTACTATCGTCAGGGTGAAATTCAAAAGCCGGGTTCAGAGTGTGAGGCCTGGAGAGGGTAGAGAGCATACAGTCGCAATAT
>JAKSCN010000202.1 GCA_022360595.1 Chromatiales bacterium | reverse complement strand
GGTTTAAAGCCAAAAATTAGTTCGTATTTGTCAGATAGTGCTGCAATATAGATTTAATCTGGTGCTGAACTGTCTCCAAAGACTGTCCTGCATCGACTATTTTTACCCGCTCTGGCTGTTCCTTAGCAATACGCAGGTAAGCGTCTCGAACTTTCTCGAAAAAGCTCAAGGCTTCGCTTTCAAAACGATCTGGGGTTGAACGTTTACTGGCGCGATCCATACCGACTTCCACCGACAGATCAAGAAGTAGTGTCAGGTCTGGTCTGAGATCACCCTGCAGCCAAGTCTGCAGGTTTTCAATTTTCTCCCATGCCACACCGCGCCCGCCGCCCTGATAGGCAAATGAGGCGTCTGTGAAACGATCACAGAGTACCCATTGCCCTTGGCGTAGGGCGGGCAGAATCACCTGATGCAGATGTTGAGCCCTTGCCGCAAACATCAACAGCAGTTCTGTCTCGTCAGACATGCCATCATGCTTGTGACCCAGCAGCAGATCGCGGATCTCTTCTCCCAGCGGCGTACCACCAGGCTCACGGGTATAGATGACATCTATACCCTGTTCTTCCAGGTATTTCCGGATAAAAGCGATATTGCTGCTCTTTCCGGCGCCCTCGCCGCCTTCGACAGTAATAAATTTTCCTGGTGTTTGGCTCATTTCTTTAACTGATATTTTCTGACCGCCCGATTATGCTCTTTCAATGTGCTGGAGAAGTAGTGACTGCCACTGCCGTCCCCTTTCGCCACAAAGTAGAGGCTTTTTCCAGGCTTAGGATGCAATGCCGCTTCAATCGCTAATGCCCCCGGCATCGCGATAGGAGTTGGCGTCAGCCCTTTACGGGTATAGGTGTTGTAGGGTGTATCTGTTCTGAGATCCTTGCGGCGAATATTGCCATTGTATTGATCTCCCATGCCGTAGATAACGGTCGGATCTGTCTGGAGCTTCATACCTTTGCGCAAACGCCGAATGAATACACCCGCGATCTCAGGCCGCTCAGTGGCCAGTCCCGTCTCTTTTTCAATAATAGAGGCCAGAATCAACGCCTCATAGGGAGATTTTAGGGGCAGATTCTTCTCCCGCTTTTTCCACTTCTCCGTCAGGACTCTGTCCATCGCCTCTAATGCCCGTTTCAAAAAGGCGAGATCGGTGGTGCCGCGGGGAAAGTGATAGGTATCCGGCAAGAAACGCCCTTCCGGGTGTTCGCCAGTCCGTCCCAGACGTATCATCACCTCTTCGTCAGTCAGATCGGTCAGTGTTTGCTCCAGAATAGTATGCTCAGCAACGGCCTGACGTACTTCACGGAAGCTCCAGCCCTCAATCAAGGTCAATGAGTGATTGATTACCTCACCTGCTACTAACAGGTTGAGCAGTGCCAATGGTGTGGTGCCTTCGGGTATCTGGTATTCACCCGCTTTAATTTTGGCGGCAGAACCCTCCAACCGTGCCAATACTCTGAGGTAGAGCGGGTTGTCCAATACACCTTGATCAGCCAAGTCTTTAGCCAAGCTGGTTACAGATGTGCCGGGTTCCAGCAGATAGGCGATGCCGCCAGGCTGAATATTCAACGGGGTGGTTTTGAACTGGTTGAAATCCATCATCACCCAGGCGCCAAGAAAACTGACTGTGATGATAAAGAGACCGATAATTCTACTAATCATATCTACTCTTGAATTTAGCGACTTGCAGCCTGTTCGTGGCTGAAGCCAAGCGCCATAACACCCTCTAACAGTTGTTGATCAAAACGACCAACGGCGTAATGGACATCTTCAAACCGCCGTATCGGCCAGATACCGATAATCGAATTGGTACAGCATAACTGTTCTGCCTGCTTAAGCTGCGCTACCGAGATACGCTGTTCTGAAACCTGATATCCAAGCGACTGAGCCACCTCAATAACGACACCGCGCATGATACCCGCAACACCGCACTGGTCCAGTTTGGGTGTCGCGATTTCACTGCCGTTAATCGCAAAGATATTGCTCATTGTACCCTCGATCACTTGTCCGGAGGTGTCGAGAATCACACCTTCTGAGATCGTTGTCTCCCGCCACTCGGCACGCGCCAATACCTGTTCCAGGCGATTGAGATGTTTTATCCCGGCCAGTTGGCTATTCCACCCCAATCGTGTCCGACAGAGGCGAAGGTTAACCCCTTCGGTTCTATAATTATCAGGGTACTCTGGCCAAGGTGCGGTGTAGATAATACGGCTGGGCTGAGCTGCGTCGGCAGGGTTGTAACCGCGCCCTCCGCTGCCGCGGGTGATAATGACTTTCAGAACGCCACGGACAACAGCTTTTGCCTCCAGAGCGATCTCTTGTTTTATAAGGCCAATGTCAGGGCAATCAATTTTCAGGCGCTGACATCCCGCTTGGAGGCGCTGCAGATGCCTGTCCAATAGTGCCGGCACGCCATCGATAACCGCCAAAGTCTCAAACAGTCCATCACCGTATTGCAAGCCGCGGTCAGATACTGAGAGCAGATCTTGTGCTTGGCCATTAATCAGCAAATGGATCTCTCCGCAGCGGTGAATAGAAAGGACACTACTATAAATGAAAAAGGCGGGATAAACCCGCCTTTTTCATATCGTTGGCACGGCTCTCTTAGCCGGTAAACCGCTTCAGTGCCAGAGTACCGTTGGTACCACCAAAACCGAATGAGTTGGAAATCGCCAGATCAATCTTCATCTCACGCGAGGTGTTTGGCACGTAGTCGAGATCGCAGTCAGGATCCTGGTTCTCCATATTAATGGTAGGTGGAGCCACCTGATCACGAATAGCCAGTGCAGTGAATACCGCTTCTGCGCCACCTGCCGCACCCAGCATATGACCTGTCATCGACTTGGTTGAACTGACACACAGTTTGTAAGCGTGATCACCGAAAGCGCGTTTAATACCCTTGGTTTCAGCGACATCGCCTGCTGGTGTGGAGGTGCCATGGGCATTGATGTAATCTACATCTTCGCCATTCAGCTCGCCATCAGCCAGAGCCTGGATCATACAATCTGCCGCACCCTGCCCGTTTTCAGACGGTGCAGTCATGTGGTAGGCATCAGAGTTCATGCCTATACCAACGATTTCAGCGTAGATCTGTGCACCACGTGCTTTAGCGTGCTCATATTCTTCCAAAACCATCACGCCTGCGCCATCACTCAGAACAAAACCGTCACGGTCTTTATCCCAGGGGCGGCTGGCTGCTTCCGGATCGTCATTACGGGTAGAGAGTGCGCGCGCGGCAGCAAAACCACCCAAACCAACTGGTGAAGTAGCCATCTCTGCACCACCAGCAACCATCGCATCAATGTAACCGTGGCGAATCAGACGTGCCGCTTCGCCGATGTTATGGGTACCCGTGCTACAGGCTGAGACGATAGAGTAGTTCAGCCCTTTCAAGCCGTATTTGATCGACAGGTTACCAGCCACCATATTGATGATGTTGGCGGGAACGAAGAATGGCGAGATCTTACGTGGACCACCGTCGACATAGGCCTGGTAGCTATTCTCAATACCGGTGATACCCCCGATACCTGATCCGATAGCGACGCCAATACGGGTGGCGTTCTCATCAGTCACCTCAAGACCACTGTCTTCAATTGCCTGGCAACCGGCAGCAATGCCGTAGTGGATGAATTTATCCATCTTACGAACATCTTTCTTGGTGATGTACTGAGTTACGTCGAAATCATAGATAGGCCCCCCGAAACGGGTGCTGAATGTTTCAACGTCAAAATGGGTAATTGGCTTGATACCACTCTTGCCAGCAAGAATGTTATCCCAAGCCTCCTTTACAGTGTTACCTACGGGCGCAACCATGCCTAGCCCTGTAACCACAACCCTTCTTCGAGACATGTAAGAACTACCCCCTGTTTGGGATCAGATAAAGCAAAAGGCCGCAATCCGCCTTATGAGGGTGAGTTGCGGCCTTGCTTGAAATAGGCAAATCTAAAAGATCAGCTGCTGTGAGCGTTGACGTAGTCAATAGCCTGCTGAACAGTTGTGATCTTTTCGGCATCTTCATCAGGAATTTCGGTTTCGAACTCTTCCTCAAGCGCCATTACCAGCTCTACAGTGTCCAGTGAATCAGCGCCCAGATCATCGACAAAGGAGGCCTCGAGGGTCACTTCATCTTCGGTAACACCCAGCTGTTCCACAACAATTTTCTTAACTCGTTCTTCAACAGAGCTCATCTTCTTTAATTCCTCCGGATTACTAAGGCCCCCAACGGTGACCGCAGGGGTATTTTATTCACAAATCCAGCAAGTTAAAAGCATATTGTGAAAACACACAACATTTTGCCTTTTCTGCCAATTCATCAATATTTTCAAACAATTAGTGGCGAAATTTAAACAATTTCATTATCTGAGGCAATTAGGAATTACCCCATAAACATGCCACCATTAACATGAATTGTCTCACCAGTGATGTAACTGGCCGCCTCTGAAGCGAGAAAAACCACTGCGTTGGCAATATCATCTGGATCCCCCAGACGCGCCAGCGGAATGCCGCTCAACAACGCCTTACGCTGCTCTGCCGCAAGTTCACGGGTCATATCGGTATCGATAAACCCGGGCGCCACTGCATTGACCGTGATGCCCCGCGAGCCCACTTCGCGAGCCAGCGATTTGGTAAAACCGATCATGCCGGCTTTAGCGGCTGAGTAGTTAGTTTGCCCCGGATTACCCGTAGAGCCTACTACAGAGGCAATGCTAATAATGCGACCCTTCTTCGCTTTCATCATATCGCGCAGACAGGCTTTTGAAAGACGGTAGATTGAGGTGAGATTGGTGTCGACAATCGACTCCCACTCATCGTCCTTCATGCGCATCAGCAGATTGTCACGGGTTATACCGGCGTTATTAACCAGGATGCCCGGCGCACCATACTTCTCCTTAATGGTTTTCAACAGTGCATCAACCGAGGTCTGGTCGGTTACATTCAGCACCATTCCCTCGCCTTTGACATTGGCTTCGGCAAAGCCTGCGCTGATCGCCTCCGCACCACCTTGCGATGTGGCGGTGCCAATAACCGTTGCCCCTTGAGCACCCAAGCCTACTGCGATGGCTCGCCCAATGCCGCGACTTGCGCCGGTAACCAAGGCAATCTCATTCTCTAGCATTACTTTTCTCCTGATCTCGCTCAACTGGCGTTCCTTTCAAGATCAATATTTCACCAATACCGAACCCCAGGTAAAACCACCACCAAACGCTTCCATTAGCAGCAGCTCTCCCCGTTTGATTTTTCCTTCCCGTACAGCCGCATCGAAAGCCAGCGGTACGGATGCTGCCGAGGTATTACCATGCTCGGCTACAGTTACCACCACATGATCCATCGGCATCCGCAATTTTCTTGCAGTGGCATTGATAATGCGCAGATTGGCCTGATGGGGGATCAGCCAGTCGATGTCGCTCTTATCCAGGCCATTTTTTTCAAGTGTCTCATCGACAATCTGGCCCAGTGTATTAACCGCCATTTTGAACACTTCGTTGCCACGCATCTCAACAAAAGCGCCATTTGCCTGAACCACATCGTAACCTTTGGAGACTCCATCGGGTACATGTAGCAAATTGGCGTAATCGCCATCGGCATGCAGATGGGTGGACATCACACCCGGTTCATCACTGGCTTCCAGGACAACAGCCCCGGCGCCGTCGCCAAACAGCACACAGGTACCGCGGTCTTCCCAGTTAATGATGCGGGAGAAGGTCTCCGCACCAACCACCAAAGCACATTTGGCGCTACCCGCTTTAATGAAGTTATCCGCGACCCCCATGGCGTAGATAAAACCGGTACACACAGCCTGCACATCAAAGGCTGGCGCTCCATGATTACCCAAGCGGCTCTGCAACAGACAGGCGGTGCTTGGGAACACCTGATCGGGAGTGGTCGTTGCCAGCACGATCAGATCAATATCTTCAACGGATTTACTGGCAGCCTCAAGCGCCCGGCGCGAGGCGACTTCGGCAAGGTCGCAGGTGGTTTCGCCTTCAGCAGCGATATGGCGCTGTTTGATGCCGGTACGCTCACGAATCCACTGATCCGTGGTATCAACCATCTTCTCCAGGTCCTTATTGGTAAGAACCTTTTCCGGCAGATAGCTACCGGTGCCGATAATTCTGGAATACTTCACGCGCTGGCCCTTTTTTCGAGCTGTGACTGTACACCTTCCCGGATACGCACCGGCACATTGGTGTGCACAGCCTTTTTCGCAATACGTATGGCGTTTTCAAATGCCAAAATATCCGCCCCGCCATGGCTCTTGATGACGATACCCTTCAAGCCCACCAGGCTTGCTCCGTTGTAACGGCGTGGATCGATCTTCCTGCGCAAGCCTCTCAGTATCGGGAGTGCGAACAGCCCTGACAGTTTGGTAAGGAGATTTGCGGTAAAGCCGGCTTTCAGGTGATGGGCAACCATTTTCGCGACACCCTCAGCGCTCTTCAACGCCACGTTGCCGACAAAACCGTCACAGACCACCACATCAACCCCACCCTTATAAACATCATCACCTTCAATGTAGCCGATGTAGTTGAGTGAGCTGCTTGAGAGCAGGTCATGAGCGCCTTTTACCTGTTCATTACCTTTGATCTCTTCCTGACCAATATTGAGCAAGCCAATACGCGGCTCGGGAATCTCATCATCCAGGTAACGCACCAGCTCACCACCCATCACTGCGAACTGAAACAGATGCTCAGCGCTACAGTCAACGTTAGCGCCCAGATCAAGCATCCAGGTATGCCCTTCCAGGGAGGGAATGGCAGTGATAATGGCTGGCCGATCGATATCCGGCAGCATCTTCAGCACGAAACGGGCAATGGCCATCAATGC